>DATHPO010000337.1:0-7745 GCA_035483835.1 Terriglobales bacterium | reverse complement strand
TAAACAGCTCCCATTCCTGGTGATCCTGCCCATCAAGTCGAAACTGGCTTACATCGAGGTTCAACTGATCCTGCGTGCGCGGGGACACGGCACAACCAAAGACCTGGACAAAGTTGGGACACCGCACTTCGCACAGTTCGTGCCTCTCGAGGAGAACCAGATTGGTTTCTTTACGGTCTATGACGGTACGTTCAATGACTACATTGCAGATTTCACAAAGAACATCGGAGAGGTCTTCGATCTGCTATTCAAGTTCACTAAGGGCGCGCCGCCCTCACCTTGCAGGAAATATCTCCAGGAGTTCATTGATTTTGCGGCGGGAGCCAACTGGGATCCAATCGGGTTCTACAAGGCATATCCAGGCCTGAGTGTGCAGGACATCAAAGCCTTGATCGCTGACAAGAAGTTAGAAGCAGGCTCGGCCGCGTAATCCATTCGATCGTGCAGGAGACAGCTATTGACTCAGGACGTCAAGGAACACGCGCCGCAGGCGAAAGAAAGCGGAGGTCTGCTCCACCATCTGTTCAATCGAGGCGGACATGAGGCCGATGCCAAGTCGGCACGAGGCACACTCGACCTTGCTGATATTCAGGGCTTCATCCTGCGGGGATACAGGATGCCGATGGTGCGGCATTTCTTATTAGCGGTGGGCCATCCCGAAGAGGCGCGCAAGCTGCTCGGAAGGTTCGTCAGCGGCGACGAGGCTGATGCCCCGCAGATCACCACCGCGGAAGACTGGCACGTAGGCTTCGAGCCGGGACCGGGAGACAATCCGGCCGACCTCCCGCGCCACAAACCAGACTACTGTCTGAACGTTGGCATTACCTGGCCGGGAATGCTCGCGCTGGAGATCAAAGACCGCGTCCCGTCGCTCTCGTTCAAGTCGTTCGGTGCGTTCACAGCCGGAGCCGCCGAAAGAGCGAAGTTGGTGGGCGATACCGGAGCCAGCGGCCCAGAGAACTGGGTAGGCTCCTTTGGGAAGGGAAGGGATCACGTCCTGGTGACGCTGCATGCCATCAGCCCAGACGCGATAGCCAGCTACAGCGACCGACTATCGATTCTATTTGCCAAAGGCGATGCCTTTCGGGAGATCTGGCGCACCGACGGTATGGCGTGGATCGAGATGAAGGATGGCCAGCCCACCTTCTGTTCCAAAGTTCCCTTCGGTTACACCGACGGCATCAGCATGACCACCATACGCGGCGGTCCCGAACGATACCATCCGGATCACCAGCAGCCCTGTGAACCCTGGCTGTTCGTTTTGCAGGAAGACGCAGAGAATTACAACCTGCCGGAGCCGCGGGAGCTCAGTCTGAATGGCAGCTTTGCCGTTTTCAAGATGATCAAGACGGACGTCGTCGGATTCGAGAATTTCCTGCAATCGAACAAGGACAAGATAGATCCCGAACTGTTGGCCGCAAAGATGTGCGGACGGTGGCGCAACGGTGTGCCACTCGCGTTGTCGCCAGATACCGATAGCCCTCCGGGCGGGATTTCGCTCGAGCAGGTGAACAATTACGAATACGTGAACGCAGATGGCTCCGGCGATCCCAAAGGACTGCGCTGCCCCGTTGGCGCGCACATGCGCCGCATCAATCCCCGCGGCCAGCCAGTCACGGGACAGGGTCATCCTGGCGGCAGCAACAATACTCACCGCTTGATCCGTCGTGGGATGCCCTACGGGCCGAACTATGATCCGACCAAGCCCTACGATGGCATTGAACGGGGGCTTCTCGGGTATTTCATCAACTCTAGTATCGAGAATCAATATGAGTTTGTGCTCAAGCAATGGGTCAATGACGCCGAATTTGCAGGCTCGGTCAGGCTGCACCCCAAATCGAAAGATCCGATGATTGGCACGCAGGACCCGGGCGAGAGCATTTTCGTGATTCCGCTGGCGAATGGCGCGCCCGCAATCAAGATCACTGGGTTTTCGAGTTTCGTCACGACGAAGGCCGCTGCATATTGCTTTCTGCCAAGCATCACTGCCATCAAATTTATCTCCAAACTTACATGAGGTTCTAATGTTGTTCCTGACCAGATACTTCGGAGTGACCGGTAGCGACGCGGAGCGCGATCTCGCACGGGAACGCTCCGACATCGAGCAGATCACGGAGAAGAGTCTTCTCCTGCAGGCGAATGCTGCCGCTAGACAAAAGCGGCCGCTTGGTCGTGGAACTCATGCCAAGGGTGTATGCGCCCACGCCCAATTTGAAGTTTTTGATGTTAGCGTCGGACGCGAACCTGAGCTGGCTGCACGGTTGGCGAAGGGGATGTTCGCGAGGCCGGGCGTATATCCGGCGATCGTGCGATTTGGGAATGCGGACCCGAGCAAGAACTCTGATTTCAAGGCCGACGTGCGATCGTTATCCTTCTCGGTTGACCTCACTCGGAATGGCACATCGATGCCCAGCACGAAAGCTGACCGGCAGGACTTCTCCATGCAAAACGCGACGACTCTCCCCATCAACGACTCGCCTGCGTTTCTCGCGATCATGAAGTTACTTACTGCCTCGAACCCGGCCGCCGGCCTATGGTCTTTGCCATTCAAGGACAAGTTGAGAGTGTTGAGGACTCTCGCGTTGGTTCAGGTGCAAGCACACCAGAAAGTCACGCCTTATCAGCAACTGCGCTACTGGAGCACGGTACCGTTTCGTTATGGAGCGATCGATGTGGTGAAGCATTCGGCTACCCCGTCCCCGGACAATCCGGCGCATCCTCTGCAAAAGCGTAACCCGAACGGACTACAGGATGAATTGATCCGACACCTCAACGGAGATAGAAAGATGAGCAGTTTCGACTTTGCAGTCCAATTCCTCGACCCCTCCCGGATGACCTATTGGGGCAAGCGACGGGACGCAGACTTCTGGATCGAAAACGCGAGCATCGAATGGAACGAATCGGAGGCGCCTTTCCACACAATCGCACGGCTCGCGCTCTTGTCGAAGTCGCAGCTTCAGCCGGATGAGGCCGAAGCAATATATTTCGATGTCACCGGGCACTCGACACCCGACAGCACGCCAGTTGGGAGCATCAATCGCGCCCGCCAGCCCGCGGAGGTTGCTAGCAGAAAGGCCCGCATGCATCCGGACAGTGATTGTGAGCCCGTCCGAACCAGAATGTCGAAGCGAGCCTGATCGTCGACGAAGGAAGTCACAGATGGTAGGAGTTCACCTGAGGGAAAAAATATAGCATACAAAATCACGGGAACCACGATGGCGGACCAAACTGCCCAGATGAACCCTGGGTTTCCTAATGCACAAGTTCCGGCTGACTCCAAACTCCGTGCTCCGATACTTACGGAATTGGCCTAGTCAGCACGAACGGAGTTCCCGAGCCTTTTGGTTAGCCTGCTACAACCGACGTTTACTCGGGCCTGGAAGCTGGCATTGTATGAAATCAATTGCACGCATCGAGCCGTCACCTCTGCCTTCATAGTAGTAAGACTGTAGTTAGCTCTATGTTTACAACGGAGCAGATTGGATCAAAACGAAGCAGCCGTGCCGATTCCGCCTTGGCCGCCTTCTGGGCGGGAACATCGTGGTCGACGTGTTCCTAGACCGTGGGAAACGCTTGGCACGTCCCTACGGTTTGGACTCTTGCAGAAGCACTACATCGGAATCCGTGTGGCCGCGGACCATGGCTAGTTTGCTGCCGTCGAGGGACCAGTGAAAGTCGCTGATTTCTTCCGATTTGAAGTTGGTGATCTGCTTTCCCGGCGAACCGTCGAGTGGTTGGAGCCAGAGGTTTTCAGCGTTCTGGTCACGGAAAGGATAAGCGACGGCTTCACCGTCATGGGTAAACCGGAGAGCTCCGAAGGTCGGAACCGAGCGTTGCAGGTCCACAAGTTTCGTATTCTGGGGAGAATCGACTGGAACCAATGCCAACTGCTTTTTGGGGGTGCTGGGAGACCCAAAGGTGGTAAACGCCGCCAGCTTGCCGTCTGGAGATATATCGAATAGGGTAACAGGAAACTGGGAGAGTCTTTCCGGCTTCCCGCCATCCAGAAGCGTTTTGGTTAGCTTGTCGCCATTCGATCGATCCCTGTAAAGAACCCACTTCCCGTCCGGGGAGCACACGCTAGCCTCATCATCTTTGCCATCGCTGATCTGTTTCAAGTTACCCCCGGCCGAATCCATACGCCAGATCGTCGTGGTCTTCGCACCGCCATGGTCCCCGAGCCTGAACAGACTGAACACAATATAGCGGCCATTGGCGCACGCGGAAGGCTCGAATGCATAGCCATCCTGTTGTCGCGAGGTAAGCGGCGTTTTGCTGCGAGATTCAAGATTGAAAAGGTTCAAGACGGAGTCCGGAGCGAAAACCATTTGCCCATCCGGCATCCAGGAGAAGCCAAAAAAGAGGGCGCCGGAAGTAAATTGCTCAGTCGTGCCGCTGCCGGAGGCGGATGCAGGCGTCACAAAGAGGTCGTAGTGCCTTTGTTGGAGAACGGTCGCCAAAGTGTGTCCATCGGCGGCGAGACCGAGATCGGAATAGTCGTTTATGTCGTGAGTTACGGCTCTGGCCGTCCCGTCCGGATAGAAGATTTCTACGATTCGCTGGCGAATGTAATTGGTTTCCGGGTCGCCCGACAGGGCGAGCAAACCTCCGCCATTGGGCAGCCACACCAGTTTTGTTAGAAATGCCCATTTGGACTTGTAGAAAAGATTTCGTTTGCCAGTCCTTGCATCGACCGCCGCCAAGCCACTGGAGGCCTCTCCCGGTTCATACATCACGCATACGATGGTTTTGCCGTCGGGCGACCAAGCTGGATAGAACAGGCCTTCACTCATGTTGCCGGTGACCAAGGATTTCCCCTCGCCACTTTCCAGGGAATAAATCACCAGACGGAACTTGCCCAGTTCCGGGTTGTTGTACACGACATACGCAAGATTGCGACCATCGGGAGAAAAAGTGATGTTAGTGTCAACATCGGTGACCAGCTTTTGCGGCGTGCCACCCAGGACTGGCGCCCGATAAAGAGACTTCAGCGCTTGTCCCTGCTCGCCGCGGACGAAGTAAAGATAATTTCCGTCGGGAGAGAATTGCACACCCAGGTATTGCAACAGCTCGGGAGGCATGACCTGGGTGTTGCTGTTCGTGGGGACATTGCGCAGCCAAAGACCCTCCCGGCCATTCTCCTCAAGAACATTCAAGATGTATTTGCCATCGGGAGAGATGGCGACCAGCCTGGCTTTGCCAGTCTCAGTAATCTTGTTCACGGAGAAATTTTGAAACGGAACTGGCCGAGTGCGGGAAAGAAAAGCATAGACGCCGTAGCCGGCAGCCACTACGAGCAAAACGACGATGGCGCTGGTGATGCCTATGCCGAATTTGTGCTGGCGGGCGGCGGCCACGACAGCGGAACTGCTAGAGATGTGCGCGGGCAGGGAAATGGCTGGCGCGGAGGCTCCTGATTGCGCGCTTACCGCTCGGATCTGACGGCTGGAATCGGTGTCACGCTTTAGCCGTTTCAGGTCGGCGCGCATCTCCGCTGCACTCTGATAGCGTAGGTTGCGGTCCTTCTCCAGAGCCTTATTGATGATCCGTTCCAACTCGGCGGGCACATCGGGATTCAGCCGCACCGCAGACGTGGGAGCGGCATCCAGAATGGCTTTAAAGATGACGGCGGAACTTTCTCCGCGAAAGGGCAATTGCCCGGTGGACATTTCATAGAGGACGACTCCAAACGAGAACAGATCGGTCCGCGCATCCAATTCCTTCGCCCTCGCCTGCTCTGGGGACATATACGCGACAGTGCCTAGCGCACTGCCGGGACTGGTCAGATGGTGTTCTGACTCGATGGTCGGAGCACTCAGGCCGCCGCTCTCCCGATTCAAAGTGACTTTCGCCAGCCCGAAATCAAGAATCTTGGCGTGCCCGTGCTCGGTTATAAAAATGTTCGCAGGCTTGATATCGCGGTGAACGACGCCCTTGGTGTGGGCGGCATTCAGAGCATCGGCGATTTCGATGGCCAGCGATAGAGTCAGTTCGGTCTCCAGAGGACGCCCGGCGATCCGATGCTTCAGCGTGAGCCCATCCAGAAACTCCATGGCGATAAAAGTTTGTCCGTGCTGGTCATCAATTTCGTAGATGGTACAGATGTTTGGGTGGTTCAAGGCGGACGCCGCTTGCGCCTCGCGTTGGAAGCGAGCCAGAGCTTGCGCATCCTTGGCAATCTGGTCAGGCAGGAACTTCAAGGCGACAAAACGGTGCAGCTTTACGTCCTCGGCTTTGTAGACGACACCCATCCCGCCGCCGCCGAGCTTTTCGACGATGCGATAGTGCGAGATGGTCTGGCCGACCATGTGCCACACATGCTATGGCGGAAGGGTTGGCAAGTCAATGAAAGGAGTGGAGCTGGAGGAATCTAAAAAGATTGCTGTTGGAACATCGCGTGGCTTCCAAGGAACTGCCGGGTGCTGAGCAGAAATTACCCGGCCAGAACAAGTTCCTTTTCGCTTTGCCCCGGCTAGCAGGCCGGGCCCCACGCTCTTGAAAAACTCTTTTCGTGGTGTTTCCAGCAGCCGAAGTCCGTTTGTAAGATCCTTTTCATTTGGGGGTGCGAACAGACTTTGATTGGCCGCGAAACGGCAGAGGTACTCGAGATTCATCAGACAGGGTTCGTTTCCAGCCGGGATCAAAAGATCAAGCTACGTTATACCATGGAGTATGGACCTTCCACTAAATCCGCCAATCCTGCCGATGCTCGCGAAACGAGTAGATGAATTGCCCGCCGACGGCGATTGGATTTTCGAACCCAAGTGGGATGGTTTTCGCGCGCTGGTGTTTCGCGATGGAGATGAGATTTTCATCCAAAGCCGCGACGAAAAACCACTCAATCGTTACTTTCCTGAGTTGCTGGAACCCCTGCGCGCTGCGTTGCCCGCACGTTGTGTGCTCGATGGAGAAATGGTGATCGTCAAGAATGATGGGCTTGATTTTGATGCACTGCAATTACGCCTGCATCCCGCTGCGTCGCGCGTAAAGCTGTTATCAGGGCAGATTCCCGCATCATTTGTATTCTTCGATCTGCTTTGCCTTGGAGGTCGCGATCTCCGCGGCGAGGCGTTTCAAAAGCGGCGCCGCCAATTGGAGTCGCTGCTTGATTTAGCTTCACCGCCGATTCATCTCACACCTGCAACCAGCGATCGGACCCTTGCCGCCGATTGGTTTCGCCGTTTTGAAGGCGCAGGCCTGGATGGCGTGATGGCCAAAGATCCTACAGGAACCTACGAGCCGAATAAGCGAGTGATGCTTAAAGTGAAACACGAACGCGACTGCGATTGCGTTGTTGCTGGATTCCGCTGGCATAAGAAAGGTGAGCACACAATGGTTGGCTCGCTGCTACTCGGTTTGTACGACGATTCTGGCGCTTTGCAACACGTTGGAGTCAGTGCGAGTTTCAGCACAGCAAAACGAAAAGAGCTGGTGGAGTTTCTCCAGCCTTATCGAAAAGATGCACTGATGAACCATCCGTGGAAGTCTTGGGCTGAGTATGCTACCGAGAACGATGAAGGTGTCAAGCGAATGCCCGGCGGACAGAGTCGTTGGAGCCAAGGCAAAGATTTGTCGTGGGAGCCAGTGCGGCCTGAATTAGTTGTAGAAGTTGCTTATGATCACATGCAGAGAGATCGCTTCCGGCACACGGCGCAATTCCGCAGATGGCGAACCGACAAAAAGCCCAGCGATTGTACCTACGCCCAGCTTGAAGTTGTTCCGCCCCAGGAACTGGCGGCAATTTT
>DATHPO010000336.1:0-27395 GCA_035483835.1 Terriglobales bacterium | reverse complement strand
GGGGCCACTTCACGCAGCTTGTCGGCCGCCTGCTGCAACATCTCAATCTGCTTAGCTAATTGTGCGTAGCGGGCCTGCTTACGTCGCAGAACCTCATGAATGTCCTTCATACAACCCCCTGTTGCGAATCTAAGGACACCGCTCGCAATCGTCAATCGTTATACCCTTCCGGCAGATTACGGCAGTAACCGCGATAAACCGGTAAGGCACTACGGATCGACGATCAAAAAATACGCGAAGATAGCCATTTCGTGCCAGCCGTTGGCACCAATGTGGGATTTACACCAAAAGAGGAAGATCGTACCCTGTGGTTGAGCAGTTCTGGGGGAGGGCTGTTCGGGCGTCCCACGACTCGAAAGAGTCATGGGGCGCTTCTTAATTTTGGGGAACTCTTCTCTCCATTCCGACCACACGCCTGCATCCATATAGCTTCGTCAGGTACAATTCCGGTCAGTTGCTTCCAATAGAGGATTTCCTTTGGTACCAAGCACCCCATTCGCGGAGCGTACGTTTGAAGCTTAGAGATTTTGTTCTTCTGGCGCTCCTTACTCTGGGTGCACTGCTGGTCCACGGCTACCATCCCTGGGCGGAAGACTCGGGGATTTATCTCCCGGGCGTCGAAAAAAACCTGAAGCCGGAGCTATTTCCCTTTAATTCTCAGTTCTTCGAATCCCATGCGCACCTGACGTTTTTCCCCAACCTCATTGCGGCCTCGGTGCGAATAAGTCATCTGCCCCTGGACGTGGTTCTTTTCCTTTGGCATCTGACTTCGATCTTTCTGCTTCTTCTCGCCTGCTGGCAGTTGATCGGCAGGTGCTTTCACGACGAACGAGCCCGCTGGGCTGGCGTGGCGCTGATCGCGGCACTATTGACGCTGCCGGTGGCAGGAACTGCTTTGTACATCATGGATCAATACGTCAATCCACGAAACCTTATTGCTTGCGCCACGATTTTCGCCATCGTTAAAGTCATCGACAAAAAGTACTTTCAGGCTGGGTTATTTCTGGTGTTCGCAGCGGCTCTTCATCCTTTGATGTCGGTGTTTGCTTTTTCTTACTGCGTCGTCCTGCTCAGCATCGAGAAATTCGACCTCCCGTCTGCCGGCCTCACCTGTCTTTTGCCATTCGGCCTCTCATTCGATCCACCCCCGGCGGTCTATCATCAAGTGGCTCTAGAACATCCTTATTTCTACTTGCTGCAATGGCACTGGTACGAGTGGCTGGGTGCAATCGCGCCAATTCCAATTCTGTGGTGGTTCAGTCGTATGGGGCGGTCGCGGCAGTTGCGCAATCTGGATCTGTTGTGCCGGGCATTGATCTTTTATGAGCTTGTTTATTTGCTTGTGTCTCTGATCCTAACCATCCCCGCACGATTCGAGGCCCTGGCGCGACTTCAGCCCATGCGAAGTCTATATCTCCTCTATGTGCTCTTTTTTCTGTTTGCTGGCGGGCTGCTCGGCGAGTACGTGTTGAAAAATCGGCTCTGGCGATGGGCAGCCTTGTTTGTGCCGCTCTGCACAGGGATGTTCATGGCTCAGCATGCTCTGTTTCCTGCCAGCGCACATATTGAATGGCCGGGAGCCGCCCCTAAGAATGAATGGGTTCAGGCGTTCCAGTGGATTCGCACGAATACGCCTCGCGATGCAATCTTTGCCCTCAATCCCACGCACATGGACATTCCGGGAGAGGAAGAAAACAGTTTTGAAGCGGTCGCAGAGCGAAGCATGTTGGCGGATGCGAACAAAGCCAGCGGCGCCGTGTCTATGTTTCCTGCAATGGCAGACGAATGGTTTAGCCAGATTCAGGCGCAGAGCGGCTGGACCACGTTTCATGTACAGGATTTCCGCCGCCTTAAAACGCAATACGGAGTCAGCTGGGTGGTTCTGCAACAACCAGGAACCGCAGGCCTGGACTGTCCTTATCAAAATCCTACTGTGCTGGTTTGCCGGCTGAACTAACTTGATCAGGATACTGGGCTTATCTCAACAAGAAAAGGGTTCGCCGTGGCTACTTGGCCGATATGACGAAGTTCGCGACTGCGGTCGCGCTTTCACCCACGCTAACCTGTTTCTCCCAAGTCCGCGGTTCGGAAAAGATGGGGCGCTCAACTTTCTTCTCAGTCAGAACATCAAACGCGGCCTGCCGCCCCAGGACTTGCCAGCCCTCGTGCCAGGCAACCACCTCATATTGTCCCGGCGGAACAGCGGTCAATTCGAAGGCGCCGTTTTCATCGGTCACGGCGTAGTACGGATGGGGCGCCACGAACATCTCGGCATTCATCCAAACATGCCCGCCATTACATTTCAGGTTGACCAACCCAGGGGTATCCATGTCGCGAGAAACGGTTTGGTTGGTGAATGGAAACGGAAGGTTATAAGTGGCCGCACCGTCCATGTGAATGGTGTGAAGTGTAGCGTCCGAACTCTTCATCTGGAGGGCCGCATGTTCAGGAACCAATAAAATATGAGGTTCATAGCGGCAAAAGTGCTGATCCAGAGAACGTCGGGCAGGCGGCAAATCAAACGCCTTCCCGCTGGAAATGTTTTTGATGAACACTACGGTATTCGCGACGCCTCCCTGAGGACCGATCACCAACCGCTCCAGGTCGCGGGTCTTGTGTGAATCGGGATCGCAAATTTGCGGATCTTTGGTGATGGGAAAACTGCTCAGGTGGGGCTCCGGTCCCGACCACTTGACCGTGCCTTTGATTATCCCTCCGTTGGAGACGGATACGACTCGGTAGTCGCTGCTTTGGCCTGCGGTGTCGCCCGCCCCGCTCAACAGCGCCCCAAATGAAATCGCGAATATTGCAGCTCTGAACATCCCACACCAGCTTTGGGGGAATCGTATTGCGACTCGTTACCTGAAGCAAGTAACCGAAGTAACGATAAACATACCAGTTCGAGATTGGGACTATCTAATCTGCGTGGCTGGCGGCGGGCGAGACTGGGCCTGGCAGCTCGCCTTTCTTTCGGCTTGATCGCAGACGCAGCCGGTCCATGTACAAATACACGACCGGAGTCGTGAACAGAGTCAATGCCTGACTGACGATTAAGCCGCCCACGATGGTGAGACCAAGCGGCCGGCGAAGTTCTGAACCCGTTCCAGTACCGAGCGCGAGCGGCAGCCCGCCGAGTAATGCCGCAGCAGTCGTCATCATGATCGGACGGAAGCGCAGCACGCAGGCTTCGTGAATTGCGTCGAGCGGCGATTTACCCTCTTTCCGCTCCGCCTCGAGCGCGAAGTCGATCATCATGATTGCGTTTTTCTTGACCAGGCCGATGAGCAGGATAATGCCAATCAGACCGATCACGTTCAGTTCGTTGTGGGTTATTTTCAGGGCCAGCAGAGCGCCTACGCCGGCTGAGGGGATGGTCGACAGAATGGTCACGGGATGAATATAGCTCTCGTAGAGAATGCCGAGAACGATATAAACCGCCAGCAGCGCTGTAATGATCAGGACTGGTTGATTGGCCAGCGAATCCTGGAAAGCGGCGGCGGTTCCCTGGAAGCTGGCGTGAATGGTGGCGGGAAAACTAATCGACTGCTCGGCTTTCATAATGGCCGTGGTCGCTTGGCCGAGCGAGACACCAGGAGCAAGATTAAAGGAGATCGTTACCGCCGGCCACTGCCCCTGATGGCTCACCGCCAACGAAGTGTTGGCAGGCCCGAAGTGCGCGAAGGCTGACAGCGGCACCATATTGCCGTTGGACGAGTGAACGTAGACACTCTGGAGCGTGTCCGGACTCTGCTGAAACTGAGGGGCTACCTCCATGACCACGTGATATTGATTCAGCGGCTCGTAGATGGTCGAAACCTGCCGCTGTCCAAACGCGTCGTAGAGGACGCTGTCGATGTCCGCCGCGGCAACGCCCAGACGGGAAGCCGTGTCTCGATCGATGATCACATTTGCTTCCAGGCCTTTGTCTTGCTGGTCGGTGTTCACCTGCTGAAGTTGCGGCAGGGCGCGCATTTTTTGAAGCAACTGTGGTGCCCACGTATTGAGCTCGTTCAGGTCCTCCCCTTGCAGGGTGTATTGATACTGCGCCTGGCTCAAACGGCCGCCGATCTGCAGATCCTGTTGTGTCTGCATGTAAAGCGTGGCGCCGGGAACTTCGGCAAATTTCTTGCTCAGCTCGGCGATGACCTGATCCGCGCCTAGCTTTCGTTCACCCAGCGGTTTTAGCGTGATGAACATGCGTCCCTGGTTCATTGCCGTGGTGCCGCCGCAAAAACCAATCATTGTGTAAACATTCGGATCGTGCATCCCGATATCGACGTAACGCCGCATCTTGCGGCTCATGGCATCGAAAGAGATGTCCTGCGCCGCTTGCACCGCTCCCTGAATGCGCCCGGTATCCTGCTGCGGAAAGAAACCCTTGGGAACCTGTTGAAACAGGTAGACGCTGAGGCAAGCCGTGGCGATCGTAATCACCAGTACGGCGAACTGGTGGCGCAGAACCCAACCCAGAGCAGTGCGGTAGAAATGCAGGATGCCGTCGAACATTTTTTCGCTGATCTTGTAGGCGTGCCCGTGCTTTTCCTCATGAAGCGGTTTCAGCAGCTGCGCGCACATGGTCGGTGTGGTCGTCAGTGAGACCGCCAGGGATACACCGATCGCGATACTCAACACGACCGCAAATTCGCGGAAGAGGCGGCCGACGATTCCGCCCATGAGCAGAATCGGGATAAAGACCGCAACCAGAGATGTGCTCATCGAAAGCACCGTGAACCCAATCTCACGGGCACCACGAAACGCGGCCTGGACTGGCGCAACCCCCTGCTCGAGGTAGCGCGTGATGTTTTCCAGAACAACAATAGCGTCGTCCACGACGAAACCCGTGGAAATCGCCAATGCCATCAGTGACAGATTGTCGAGTGTGTATCCCAGAAGATACATGACCCCGAATGTGCCGATCAGCGACAGCGGTACCGCAATGCTGGGAATGATGGTGGCTCGCACGGTCCGCAGAAACACGAATACCACCAGGATGACGAGAACCACCGAAATCAGCAGCGTGATTTCGATATCTCGCAAGGACGCACGTACCGTGGTCGTGCGATCAGAGACCACCTCGAGATTGATGGCAGGAGAGATCGAAGCCCGGAGTTGCGGCAGTAATGCCAGAACGTTGTCGACGGTTTGAATAATATTCGCGCCGGGTTGGCGAAAAATAATGAGAATGACTGCGCGTTTGCCATTCGAGAGGCCGTAGATGTGGGCGTCCTCGACCGAATCCTGGACATCACCCACATCTCCGAGACGCACCGCAGCCCCATTGTTCTTGTTGTAAGCCACAATGAGCGGGCGATAGTCGTCCGCATGCATGATTTGATCGTTGTTGTTGACAGTCCAGGCGTTGACCGCGTTGCTTACCTCGCCCTTGGGACGATTTGCATTCGCCGCCGACAAAGCCGTGCGAACAGCGTCCAGTCCGACGCCCGTGTTGTTGAGCAGATTCGGATCCAGCTCCACTCGCACCGCAGGATTGGCTCCTCCGCCCACGTACACTTGCCCCACGCCACTCACTTGCGCCAACTTTTGCGAGAGGATCGAGTTTGCCTGATCGTAAATATCCGGGAGAGTGACGCTGTCGGAGGTCATCGACATAATCAGGATCGGCGCCTCCGCCGGATTCACTTTTCGATACCAGGGATTGCCCGGAAGATACGACGGCAACTGGCTCCGTGCGGCATTAATGGCTGCCTGCACGTCGCGGGCGGCTGCATCAATATTGCGGGTCAGATCGAATTGCAAAACGATGCCGGTCGAGCCCAATTGGCTGACCGAGGTCATCTGGTTGATGCCTGCAATTCTCCCGAATTGCCGCTCCAGCGGAGTTGCAACCGCCGAGGCCATGGTTTCCGGACTTGCGCCCGGCAGACTCGCCGAGACCTGGATCACGGGAAATTCCACCTGAGGCAGCGGCGCAACCGGGAGCCTGGTGAAGGCAAGAGCTCCTGACATCAATAGTGCCAACGTCAGCAGCGACGTTCCAATCGGCCGTTTGATGAATGGAGCGGAGATATTCATGACTTAGTCTCCGACCGCCGGTTCTTCCGTGGGATTGAGCACACCGAATCGTTCGAATCGTTTGGCTAGCCGGTCGAACCACAAATACACCACTGGAGTGGTGTACAGCGTCAGCGCCTGACTCACCAGCAAACCGCCCACGATCGTAATTCCCAGCGGATGGCGAAGTTCGGACCCCGTTCCCGATCCGAGGGCCAAAGGCAGGCCGCCGAGCAGCGCCGCCATCGTGGTCATCATGATGGGGCGGAAGCGCAGCAGGCAAGCCTGGAAGATGGCTTCCTCGGGCGGTTTGTGCTCCACCCGCTCAGCCTCGAGCGCGAAGTCGATCATCATGATGGCGTTCTTCTTGACGATTCCGATCAACAGGATGATTCCGATCAGTCCGACTACACCGAGGTCGTTCCCTGTTATGAGCAGAGCCAGGATCGCGCCCACACCAGCGGACGGCAGCGTGGAAAGAATCGTAATGGGGTGAATGTAGCTTTCGTACAGAACTCCAAGCACGATGTATACGGTAACGATTGCGGCCACGATCAGCCACGGTTCGGTGGAAAGGGAATTCTGAAACGCTGCCGCCGTGCCCTGAAAGGCAGTATGAACGCTCGGCGGTATTCCGATCTCCGCTTCCGCTTGCTGAATGGCCTTGGTCGCGTCTCCCAGGGACATTCCCGGTGCAAGATTGAACGAGAGAGTCACAACCGGAAATTGACCCTGGTGATTGACTGCCAGGGAAGTGTTGGAAGTGTGGACCTGGGTAAAAGTCGAGAGCGGCACTTGAGGTCCACTCAGTGATTTCACGTACAGATCTTTGAATGATCCGGGGTTCTGCTGAAACTGCGGGTCCACTTCCAAAATGACGTGGTACTGGTTCAACTGGGTAAATATGGTCGATACCTGACGCTGCCCAAACGCGTCGTACAGCGTATTGTCGATTTGCTGCGGGAAAATGCCGAGCCGGGAAGCGGTGTCGCGATCGATTGTCACATCCGCCTGCAGACCTCCCGCCTGCTGATCGCTGGCAACATCGCGCAGTTGGGGCAGAGTGCGCAGCTTGTCCACCAACTGCGATGACAACCCTGCCAACTCTTTGGCATCCGCGTCTTCCATCGTGTATTGGAACTGGGTGCGGCTTACGCGGTCTTCCACCGTCAGATCCTGCACAGGCTGCATGAAAAGCGTGATCCCTTCAACCTGGGCTACTTCCGGCTGCAGCCGGCGAATAACGTCCGATGCGGACGCGGTGCGCTCGTCGCGAGGTTTGAGGTTGATCTGAATACGACCACTGTTGGGTGTAAGGTTGGTGCCGTCCACACCGATGAACGAGGACAAACTCTCGACGTCCGGATCTTTGAGGATGACGCGAGCCAGCGCCTGTTGACGGTCTGCAAGAGCCTTAAACGAAATGTTCTGGGGAGCGTCGGCAATGGCCAGAATCACGCCCGTATCCTGAACCGGAAAGAATCCTTTGGGCACGATTACATACAAGAACAATGTCAGGACGAGCGTTCCCACCGTGACCAGCAAGGTGATGGTCTGATGGCGAAGCACGATCTTCAGCGTACGGCCGTAAAACGCAATTACCCGGTTATAAAAATGTTCCGAGAGGTTATAGAAGCGGCTCCGGTTCGCCGGGTCCCTGTGCTTGAGCAGCTTGGCGCACATCATCGGGGTCAAGCTCAGCGAGACCGCTGCGGAGACGAGAATGGTCACAGCCAGCGTGACCGCAAATTCGCGGAACAGGCGGCCCACGATATCGCCCATGAACAGAAGTGGAATCAGCACGGCGATCAGCGAAACCGTGAGCGAGACAATCGTAAATCCGATCTGCCCCGCACCCTTCAGCGCGGCGTCCAGCGGAGAATCGCCCTCTTCCAGGAAGCGGTCGATGTTCTCAATCATTACGATGGCGTCGTCCACCACGAATCCGGTGGAAATGGTCAGAGCCATGAGCGTCAGGTTGTTCAGGCTGTAGCCGAGCAAATACATCACACCGAAAGTTCCCACGATAGATAACGGCACGGCAATACTGGGAATAACGGTCGCGGAAAGATTGCGGAGGAACAGAAAGATCACCATCACGACTAGCCCGATCGTGAGCATGAGTTCGAACTGGACATCCTTAACCGAGGCTCGGATAGTGATCGTGCGGTCGGTCAAAATGGCGACGTTCACCGCAGCCGGTAACCCCGCCTGCAACTGCGGCAGTAGCTTCTTGATCCGGTCGACAACCCCGATAATGTTTGCCCCGGGCTGACGTTGAATATTGACGATGACCGCGGGATCGAGATTCATCCACGCTGCCTGCATCACGTTTTCGATTCCGTCAGTCACTGTGGCCACATCAGAGAGGCGCACCGGAGAGCCGTTTCGATAAGCGATAACGATGGGGCGGTACTGGTCGCCAGAGAGGAGTTGGTCGTTGGCCTGGATGGTAAAAGATTGGCGCGGACCGTTGAGCGTTCCCTTGGCCTGATCCACGTTTGCCGCGGCCAGCGCGGTTCTCACGTCTTCCAGGCTTAGCCCGTAAGAAGCCAAGGCAGTGGGGTTCGCCTGAATTCGCACCGCAGGTTTCTGTCCGCCACTGATAGAAACTAGCCCCACGCCCGTGACCTGCGAAATCTTCTGCGCCAACGCTGTGTCCGCAAGATCCTCAACCTGCGAAAGGGGCAGCGTCTTCGAGGTCATCGCCAAGGTAAGAATCGGCGAGTCCGCGGGATTCACTTTGCTATAAATCGGCGGGTTCGGCAGGTCCGTCGGCAGGTAGGTTTGCGCGGCATTGATCGCAGCCTGGACTTGCTGCTCCTCGACGTCAATATTTTGATCGAGGCCAAACTGTAGCGTGATGACCGAACTGCCAAACGAACTGGTCGAGGTCATCTGGCTCAGGCCGGGGACCTGACCAAACTGCCGTTCCAGCGGGGCCGTAACCGACGATGCCATAACATCAGGGTCAGCACCCGGATAGAAGGTCATCACCTGAATGGTTGGATAGTCGACCTCCGGGAGCGCGGACACGGGAAGTTGCCGGTAGGCCACAATGCCGACCAGCATGATGGCCACCATCAGCAGCGCAGTAGCCACGGGTCGGAGAATGAACAGACGCGACGGATTCATTGCGTTCCTGAACGCTGAGGATTCGCAGAAGGACTTGCCGCAGGACTTCCCGAACCTGGGCTACTAGAACCTGGGCTACTAGAACCTGGACTGCCCCCAGATTGTTGCGGCTTAGCCCCGGTTGGAGCCCCGGTGCGAATTTCGATCTTGCTGCCCTGTTGCAACTTGTCCTGCCCGTCGGTCACAACCACATCGCTCGGAGATATTCCGTTGGAGATAACGGAAACGTTGTCCTGGGTGAAGGCAATCGTCACCGGCCGCACCTCTACGGTTTTGTCCGATTTCACCGCAAAGACATACGTGCCTTGCGGACCCCTTTGAATCGCCGCTGCCGGAATCGTGGTGCTGTCCTTTCGAACCTCCAGCAACAAGCGAACATTCACGAACTGGTTTGGCCAAAGCGCGTTGTCTTTGTTGTCGTATACGGCTTTGAGCTTCCCGGTCCCGGTGGTCTGATCGATCTGATTGTCGATGGTCAAAAGCTTTCCACTGGCAAGTTTCGTTTGATCGTCCCGGCTATACGCGTCGACCTCGAGCGTTCCCTTGGCCATTCGCTGCGCTACAGCCGGAAGGCTGTCTTCCGGCAGGGTGAAAAGGACAGCGATGGGTTGAAGCTGCGTAATCACGAACAAGGCGTTGGTGTCAGTGGCATGCACAATGTTCCCCGGATCGACCACTCTCAGGCCAATCCGCCCGTCGACCGGGGAAGTGATGTGGCAATAAACGAGATTCAGCTTCGCACTGTCAATGGTGGCTTGGTCGTTTCGGACCGTTCCTTCCAACTGGTCCACCAACGCTTGTTGCGTGTCCACTTGCTGCTGGGACATGGCGCCGGAACTTCCCAGCAATCCCTTGAAGCGCTCGTAGTTCAGCTTGGCATCGCGCAGAGTAGCCTGATCCTTGAACAGAGTGGCCTGGGCCTGATCCAGCGCGACCTGGTAGGGCCGGGGATCGATAACGGCCAGCAAATCACCTTTTCGAACGTTCTGCCCCTCTTTAAAATTTACCTGCATCAGTTCACCGTCGACCCGGCTCTTCACGCTGACGGTATAGTAGGCATTCACCGATCCCAGGCCAGTGAGGTAATAGGGCATGTCGCGGCGTTCGGCTGTAGCAACCGACACCGGCACCACTGGCGCCACGTTCGCCCGGGCCGAACCAGGTTTAGGGTCGCTGCCCCCACAGCCGGACAGGGACACACCCAGCAACAGAAGGAGTCCTAGCCAGGAATTCGTTGGCGCCGGGAATCGCCGCCGTACTGATTCGACGGAAGTCCGCAGGAAGCCGAACCGTTGCCCCTCTCTTGCAGCCTCCGCGCTGTGGAAAGCCGTTGTCATTCGCGGACCTCTTTGCCAAGGAAAGAATGATGAATTCAGCATAATTGTAGTCGCGCATGGCTCAATGCCCAAGGGTTTGACGTTCAAATTCCAACTCAGGTTGCGGAATATTGCGCCCCTGATAAAAAGGCACATTGCCGGTTTTTATTCGTGCTAAATCAATTCTATCCTCAAACAAAAGAAGCACTTCGGTCCTTTACAAAAAATTACCTTCGTTGACCCATTCTTTACGCTCACGAGGTTCATCGGAGAGTTGATCATGGGCTCAAATTGCACGGGCTGGCGCGGGCTCGGCTTCTCGCGTATAGTGTTGCGACTTTACCCCGCTTCCACATGGCTGAGACGAAATCCAAACCGGCAGTCACGATTCGCGAACTGCGCAGCTTTGAAGACCTGAAGCAGGTCGAAGAGGTCGAGAGGGAAGTGTGGGGTCTTTCTGACCTCGACACTACGCCGCTGACTTTGGCCATCGCAACCAAGGAGGCTGGAGCCATTTGGGTGGGAGCGTTCGATGGCACGAAACTGGTTGGCTTTGCCTTCGGTTTTCTGGGCACGGAGCACGGTCGGCTGATCGTGCACTCCCATATGCTGGCGGTGCGCGAGCCATATCGTAATTCGCGCCTGGGCTACAAGCTAAAACTGGCTCAGCGTGAGCAGGTGCTGGCGTTGCGCATCGACGATGGTGATACTAACCAGCTTCGCATTCATGAAATGACTTGGACCTTCGACCCCCTGCAAAGCAGAAATGCGCACCTCAATTTTTCCAAGCTCGGAGTCGTAGCGGAAAGCTACAAAGTCGATTTCTATGGACCGGAGACTTCCAGCGTTCTGCACCGCAACGGTACAGACCGCCTCTGGGTTACGTGGCCACTGGCCAGCTTCCGGGTTCGAGAGCGACTGCAGGGGAAAGACAAACGTGCCGAAGTTCTGGACGCGCTTTCCACTCTGACTCCATTAATCCAGTTCAATGGTGATGGAAAGCCGGCCCGCACTGATCTAGCCGCCGCCTTCAGCCGGCAAAGAATTGCGATTGAGATTCCGAGCGACATCGGTTGCGTGCAAAGCAAAGATCCCGGCCTGGCTAGAGAATGGCGGCTGCAAACACGCTGGGCTTTCACCGCGGCGCTGCAAGCCGGATTCTTCGTCGCGGAATTCTGTCGCACGGTCCGAGGCCACCAGGGTCCGGGCGTCTACCTGCTGGAAAAAGGAAAAGTCGAAGACCACGTGCCCGAGATGAAACGCAGACCCGGCAATGGCCGCTGATTTAATCTCCCTTGGTCATCCTGAGCGTAGTGAGTCGGTGCGCAGAGACGGACCGGCTTGCGCAGTCGAAGGATCCTACCAAGCAAACCAGTTCATCGCAGGTTTCTCAGGGCTACGCGTCAATGGCGTAGCATGGAGACCAGCGCAGCATGTCCGTCTCCGGCCCCAATCCGATCATTCTTTACGACGGCGTCTGCGGTCTCTGCAACCGGATGGTTCAGTTCATTCTGAGCCACGATTCGCAGGACCGCTTCCGTTTCGCTTCCTTGCAGAGTGATTTTGCTGGCCAGGTCCTGCGACGCCACGGCGCGACGCCCGAAGACCTCGACACAATGTACGTGGTAATCGATCGCGGCTTGCGGGAAGAGCGGATTGCGTCGCGGTCCGACGCGGCCATCACGGTTTTGCGGGAATTGGGCGGAGGATGGGCTGCTCTGGGCACCGCGCTGCGCGTGTTTCCCCTGTGGTTGCGAAATTGGGGTTACAACCTGGTCGCACGGAATCGGTACCGCACCTTCGGGAAGTACGACTCTTGTCCGATCCCGCCTGAAAAAGATCGCCGCAGATTTCTTGACATGTAGAGTGCGGTTTGGCTGCGGTCCTTGTTTTTTGCTGGAATCTCACAGTGGCAGACAAGCACTCCCTCTCCGCTGTAGAATTCGGTGCGGCTCAGCATTGCCCAGTCCACAGCCTCGCGAGGAACAAGTATGGCAGAGAAAGTCTCTATCCCCGCTTCCGATACCAACATCGATTCCGTCCTGCAGGAACAGCGCCGATTTGAACCTCCGGAGCATTTCCGCGCACAAGCGCACATCAAGAGTATGGAAGAGTATGAGCGCATTTATCGCGAATCGGTGGAACATCCCGAGGAGTTCTGGGCCGGCATCGCGGAAGAATTGCATTGGTTCAAGAAGTGGGACAAGGTTTTGGAATGGAATAATCCCTGGGCGAAGTGGTTCGTAGGCGGCCAGATTAATTTGTCCTACAACTGTCTCGACCGTCACGTTAAGACTTGGCGCAAGAACAAGGCAGCGCTCATCTGGGAGAGCGAACCCGGCGAAGTGCGCACGCTGACCTATCAGCAACTGCATCGCGAAGTGCAAAAGTTCGCCAATGTGCTGAAGTCGCTTGGGGTCAAGAAGGGCGACCGGGTCGCAATCTACATGGGCATGACGCCGGAACTGCCGATCGCCATGCTCGCGTGCGCCCGCATCGGGGCGCCGCAAACCGTGGTCTTCGGCGGATTTGCTGCGAACGCTCTTGTCGATCGCATCCATGATTCGCAAGCCGTCGCGGTCATCACGCAGGACGGCTCCTATCGCCGTGGCTCCGAAGTCAAACTATTTCCCGCAGTCGAGGAGGCGCTGAAATCCTGTCCATCGGTAAAGTACGTCGTCGTCTACAAGCGCACCGGTTCACCAATTCACATGCAGCCCGGCCGCGATCACTGGTGGCACGAACTAATGGCTTCGGTCTCCGACGAGTGTCCAGCCGAATCGCTGGACGCCGAGCATCCGCTCTACATTCTTTACACCTCAGGCACCACGGGGAAACCTAAAGGCGTTGTTCACACCACGGGCGGCTACTCCGTCGGCTGCTACATCACGACGAAGTGGGTATTCGATCTCAAGGAAGAAGACACCTACTGGTGCACCGCCGATATCGGATGGGTCACCGGCCACAGCTACATCGTCTACGGGCCGCTACAGAACGGCGCCACCAGCCTGATGTACGAAGGCGCACCCAACTGCCCGGAGCCCGATCGCTTCTGGAGCATCGTCGATCGCCACCAGGTCAACATTCTCTATACCGCGCCCACAGCGATTCGCACCTTTATTAAATGGGGCGAACAATGGCCAAGAAAACACCGGCTCGATAGTCTGCGGCTCCTCGGCACGGTGGGAGAGCCGATTAACCCCGAGGCTTGGATGTGGTATCGCGAAGTCATCGGCCACGAGAACTGCCCTATCGTCGACACCTGGTGGCAAACTGAAACTGGACACATCATGATCGCGCCAATTCCCGGTGCTGTAGGCGCCAAGCCCGGTTCGGCCACGCGCCCGTTGCCCGGAATCGTGGCCGAGGTCGTGGATATGAACGGCAAGCCCGTGCCCGACGGTTCGGGAGGATTCCTGATTATTCGCCAGCCCTGGCCCGGAATGTTGCGAACCATCTACGGCGATCCCGACCGTTACGTGAAACAATACTGGTCGCAAATTCCGGGCACGTACTTCACCGGCGACGGCGCGCGAAAAGACAAAGATGGCTATTTCTGGATCATGGGCCGCGTCGATGACGTCATCAATGTCTCCGGACATCGCTTGAGCACAATGGAAGTAGAATCGGCGCTGGTTGCGCACGAGGCCGTGGCGGAAGCCGCAGTAGTCGGCCGTCCAGATGATCTCAAAGGCCAAGCTATCTCGGCGTTCGTGACGTTACAGCAGGGCCGGGAACCCACTCCGGAATTAAAGGAAGAACTACGGCGCTGGGTAGCCAAAGAAATCGGCGCCATGGCGAAGCCCGACGACATCCGCTTCACCGACATGCTCCCCAAGACGCGCAGCGGCAAAATCATGCGCCGCCTTCTGCGCGAACTCGCCACCAGTGGGGAAGTGAAGGGCGACATGACCACGCTCGAAGATTTCAATGTGATCTCAAAGTTGACGGAGAGCGAAGAGGCGTAAGACAACGAAGAACGAAGAATTAAGGTCCAGTTTCCCTTTGTGAACCATCGCGTCCTCTGTGGTTGATGAAGTTTTCTGGGCCTTACGTTACGCCGAAGCCGCGGCATAAGACACTGCCCGATCCCAGCTCTTCAGCTTCGACCCTTGACCCTGTTCAAAAGCGCAAAGGCTAGCCATGCTCACGGATATCTGATCCTCCGCCAGCGCCTGTCCGATCAACTCCTTTGATCCCCCATCTGCTTGCTCCAGCATGGTTCTCGCCAGCACGCGAATGTTGTCGTCCGACGAGGCCAGCGCCCGAATCAGCTCGCGCCCGGCAGATTCCTGGCCGAACTGTGCCCAGACCATCCCGCATAAAACTAAGTAGTTCGTATCCATAAATGCCTCCCATGCCAACCCATTCTTCGAGTCTCATCTATAGAAGCGACAAACTTGACACGATGGTGTCAAGGTATTGTGAAAATTAACTGACAAACGAATCAAAGATCCTGTAGGCAGGGCAGTTTTCCAGGAACTGGACGGAAGAAAACTAGCGGGAAAACATCGGCTTCAGCCGTAACCAACCGCACATCACCTTCGTAACTCGCCGAATCCGAAAGCAGCGAACTACTCTCTTCGGGAGGGGTTTACACCGATATGATCAACCAAATCTCGAAGTCGCTTTTGATCCTGGCTGTTGGGGGACTGATGTTTACCGGTTCCGCGATTGCCCAAACCACAACCACCTCAGGCGCTGGGCCGGGCGTAGTCGATCCTGGCCATCCCCGCGTGAATCAGGTAAACGGCCGCGAAACCAACCAGCAGAATCGCATCGCCAACGGCGTTAAAAACGGCTCCCTGAGCCCGAGACAGACCAGCAATCTGGAGAACCGCGAAGCCAACGTGCAAAGCCGCGAGAAAAAGGACATGGCTGCGCACAACGGTCACCTCACCAAGGCGGAGCAGAATGGGATTAATCGGCAGCAGAATCGAATCAGCAAGAGCATCTATAAGGACAAGCACAAGTAGGCTCCTTCGACTAGGCTTCTTACAACCCAGTTGTCATTCCGAGCGTAGCGAGGAATCAGCAGTTACTTCGAACTGAGAAAATGCAGATTCCTCACGCCAAAAAGCGGCGCTCGGATTGACAATCGGTTGGATTTAAGCGGTGCCGCAGTGATTCGATTCCCGACTGCGGCCTTTCAAGAGTGAGAGACTTCCGGTGACGCTGGCGCTGTCGGAACCCGCAGCACCAGCACCCCGCCCACAACCGCGCAAACCATCATCAGCCCCAAGCCATACGAATACGATCCCATCCGGCTGTTCAGGTAACCGAACGCAAAAGGACCGGCAAAGCCCGCGACGCTCCCGACGCCGTTAATCAATCCCACGCCCGCTGCCGCCGCTGATTCGCTCAGAATCTCGCTGGGCATGGCCCAGAATACCGGCAGAAATCCTGACACGCACAACAGCATGCTAAAAAGTGCGACCGACAGTGGCGTTGAGCCGGGCAGAGTGATGAGGCCCAACAGCGCGATCGCTGCGATGAACTGCGGAACGGCAGAGTGCCAACGTCGTTCCTGCGTCTTGTCCGAATGCCATGCGTTGATCAGCATCGCGATCAATCCGGCCACATACGGCAGCATACCCAACACGCCCACTCGCACATCCGAAAACCCGGACGTGCGTTTGAGAATGGTGGGCAGCCAGAAAGCAACAGTGTATGCAACGAAATATTCGAGAAACGCAGCTGAGGCCAACAACAACACTGAACCCGAGCGCAGCGCCTGCCACGCCGTGATCTTCTTCGGACTGACAGGTTTTTCTTCCTCCAACTTTCCTTCGATCCACCGCCGCTGCTCTGGTGCCAGCCACGCAGCGTCTCTCGGCCAGTCCGTCAGATAGAAGAACGCAACCGTGCCTAGAAGAATCGCCGGCATGCCCTCCAGAACAAACAGCCAACGCCAACCGTCCACTCCGAACCAAGGATGCCCCAGAATCCATCCCGCCAGCGGTGATCCCACGATGAACGACAAAGGAATGGCCGCCATGAAGTTGCTTCCGGCCTTGGCGCGATCCTCGCGAATGAACCAGTGGCTCAGGTAGACTACGACGCCAGGAAAAAAGCCAGCCTCCGCCGCCCCGAGCAACAGACGCGCCCCATAAAGCTGAGCGGGAGTATGCACCAGCGCGGTCAGCACCGTAAGCGATCCCCACGCGATCAGGATCACCGAAATGCAACGCCGCGCACTCCAGCGTTCCACCACCAGCGCGCCCGGTATCTGCAGCAACACATAGCTGACGAAAAAAATGCCCGCGCCCAAACCAAACACCCGGTCGTTGAACCCGAGAGTCCGCGACATCCCAATCGCGGCATAAGCTACGCTGGTGCGGTCAAGATAATTAATGATGTAGAGGATGAAGAGAAACGGAAGCAGCCGTATGGCGATCTGATGGCGAGTGCGATCCGCAAGCTTGACGGCAGCCGCGGACTGGGGCGCAGTTGACGCGCGTAGAGCCACTGCCATTCGAATGCCTCGGGGGGGAGGATCTCAGTTGAAACGGCGGGCCAGTATATCGCGAACCGGTATTAATTTCGTCAGGGAAGTCGAACCGCGATAAATCACCCAGGCCCGGATGGGCGAGAATTCAGAGACCACAATTCACTCCCCAGCCCCAATCATCACAATCGGCAACGTAGGCGCTGCCGAACCACTCTCCGGCTCCACAGTAATCGCGAAACCCTTTGCCTGCACACCGGGCGGAAGCGGCGGATTAATCACCGTCGCGCTGCCATGCGCATCGGGCTTGAATACTCCCGCGGGAATCGGAGCCCCGCTGGTCGGAATCAACCACAATTCGTAAGCCTTCTGCGCCGGCAACGCCTGCAGATTGCTGGCCAGGAAAATCAGACTCGCCCGGTCCCGGACATAGATTGCTTTCCCCTGCGGCTGTGGAGGAGTCTTCGCCGCGACCAGCGTCACCCGCATTGCGTCCGTCGCGGTAAGAGTCGACACCACTTCGCGAGCCCGCTGCAGTTCTGCGAGTTGCTGTGCCGACTGATCCTGCAAGCCGGCAATCCGTCGCTGCAGTTCCGAATTCTGCAACCACAGGGCCACCAACCCCGCGGCCAGTGCCGCTGCCGCAACCCAGGGCACAAGAGTCCACCAACCTCGCCTTGCAGGAGCCGCCGAACGTCGCGGTTCACGCGCAACCGCCTCGATCAAACGCTGACGCGCCCTCCGCGGCGGCACCGGCCCAGCCGTCGACAAAGCCATCAACGCCATGTCCCCACGCAACTGCTCGAGTTCACGACGGCAACCGGCGCACCCCTCCAAATGCTTCTCCAACGACACGCGTTCCTCACCCTGCAACGTCCCGAGGGCGTACAACGCGAGATCCTCCGCGAATTGTTCGTGCTCGCTCATGTAGCAAAGGCCTTGCGCAAGGCCAGCAATCCCGATCGAATGCGAGTCTTGATTGTTCCCAACGGCTCTCCTGTCTTTTCCGAAATCTCGCTGTGCGACAGTCCTTCGAAGTACGCCATCTCCAGCGCCTGCCGCTGCGCCGAAGGCATCGAGCCCAGCGTGCCCCGCACTTTTTCCATCGCCCGCGCCCGCTCCGCATCGCCCGCCATATCGGGTTCGACCGAAACCACCACATCCGCAATATCCGTCTCCGGACGCCGCTTGCGCAACCCATCAATCGCCCGATGCCGCGCAATCACCGCCAGCCACGGCCCCAGGCTTCCCCGGCTAGAATCGAACAATCCCGGGTTGCGCCACAACTGCATAAACACTTCCTGCAACACGTCTTCGGCCGCGCCCGTATCGCCGAGCACACGCAGGGCGACCGAGTAGACGACAGCCGAGTAACGGTCGTACAAAGCCGCCATCCCATTCTCGTCACCCGAGCGGATCGCCAACAATACCGCAGCGTCGGTCCGATCTCCTTTTGGCTCAGTGCCGGACAAGCAGTTAATCTCTTTCCCCTTGAAGTACGGATGGGCAACCCAAGGTGGATTGCCAAGCAGTTCCCCGTCGCCAATCCGCTTTCCCCCCGCCACTTACCGAAGGGCAGAAGACCTAAGAATCGATCCGCGAAACCATACCAGCATTGCACATCTTCGACAAGCAGAAGGAAACCAGCCAGCTTTTGGGTGGCGCAGAGCTTCAGCGCTGCGATAAAAGCCGCCGGTTGGATTCAGGCCCCGCAGGGAATCAATGCTCCCACTCCCAATTGGGAACCGGTGGCAGGGAAACCTCTTTCGAATCCTTCCCCCGCCTCTTATGCACAACCACCGCGAGGCAAACTACAATAACCTTCGTGCGCATTGTTTCACTACTGGCGAGCGCCACCGAGATCGTCTGCGCTCTGGGCGCTGGCGAAATGCTGGCCGGACGCTCGCATGAGTGCGACAACCCGGACTGGGTGCGCCGCCTCCCACCATGCAGCCAACCCGCATTCGATGTGTCGGTTTCGAGCCGGGAAATTGATGCAGAAGTTCGACGCCGCATCCGTTCGGGCGAACCTCTGTATCTCCTCGATGCGAAATTGATCGACGAGTTGCGCCCCGACCTGCTGATTACCCAAGAGCACTGCGAAGTCTGCGCCATTACTCCCGGCGACGTCGAGCGAAGTGGAGCATGTGCTGCGAAACAACTGGCCTTGTCCGCTTCATCGTTGGACGACATCTTCCAAAGTATTCTGCGGATCTCACAAGCGATCGGTCTGCCAGATGAGGGCAAGGCTGTTGTCCAGGGCGAACAAGACCGTCTGAACCGTGTCAAGCAGGAGGCGGCGCGTTCGTCCCGGAAAACTGTTGTCATGCTGGAGTGGACAGACCCCCTATTCGCGATGGGAAACTGGGGCCCGGAACTGGTCGAGATCGCAAACGGAGAACTTCTGCTCGGAGAAAAAGGCGAATACTCAGCCGCCATTCCCGCCGAGCGGCTTCGAGACGCGAACCCGGAGTACCTAATCGTCGCGCCCTGCGGATTCAACTTGCAACGGAGCCTGCGGGAGCAAGCTGTCCTGGAGCGATATCCGTGGTGGCGCGAGCTTCAGGCGGTTCGCAATGGCAACGTTGCATTTGCGGACGGGAATCTGTTCTTCAACCGATCTGGAATGACGATCTCACAAACCGCGGAGATCATCGCTGAAATCCTTCACGGCCATTCCTTCGGCGAAACCAACGAAGGAAAGCATTGGCGCCGGATCGAATCGTATGCGCCGCAAGACACGCAACCGGCGACCGCAAGTCGAACGTGACGAAGGTTGCATTATCGTGGAGCAGCGGCAAAGACAGCGCCTGGACTTTGTACATCCTGCGCCAACAGCCCGACATCCAGGTTGTGGCCCTGATCACCACCTTTAACTCCGAAGCCGACCGCGTGGCCATGCACGCCGTGCGGCGCGCTTTGGCTCAAGCGCAGGCCGAGCGAACCGGCATCCCCCTCTGGGCGGTGGAACTTCCATGGCCGTGCTCCAATGAAGACTACGAGCATCGCATGCGCGCCGTGTGTCAGAGGGCAAAGAATGATGGAATTACGGCCATCGCATTTGGGGATCTGTTTCTTGAGGACGTTCGCAAGTATCGGATCCGCCAACTCGAAGGCAGCGGGCTCGCGCCCCTGTTTCCGCTTTGGCAAATTCCCACCAATCGACTGGCTCGTCAGATGATTGCTGGCGGCGTGAAGGCGAAGCTCACTTGCGTGGATCCGTCGAAGCTCGCAAAAACTTTTGCTGGCCGCGACTACGACGCAAAGTTGCTGGAGGATCTGCCTCCCGAAGTCGACCCGTGCGGCGAAAACGGGGAGTTCCACACTTTTGTGTATGACGCTCCCGTGTTCACAAGTGCTATCGGAGTGCACAGGGGCGAAGTGGTCGAGCGCGATGGATTTGTATTTGCGGATGTGCTTCCTGCGTAGCCAAATTCTCTTTCAAGCTTACCGCTGATCCCGCAGAGCCAGTTGCCGTTCCTCCGGCGTCATCTGGTTCCATAAAACTTTCAAGTCCTGTTCGATGCGGGTATTGTTCGGATCCTTGCGCAGCGAGCGCGAGAACCAGCGATAGGCGGTGGGCAGATCGCGAGTGGCGCAGTGACCGGTCGCATACATCGTTCCCAGAACATTCTGAGCCTGGGCATTCGAGTGCTGAGCCGCAGCCAGTAAACTTGTCCGCGCCCGAGTGCAGTTTTCCGGCACACCGTTTCCGTAAAGATATTTTTCGCCCTCAGCCTCCAGTTCGTCTGCGCGCGAGATCGGCGGGGGCGCTGGCTGAGCTCGTACCTTCGGCGACTTGGGTGGTGGTGCAGGCTGGCTTGCAGTTTCGTCGGACTCATCGTTCTTCGCCGCACCCGCAGAGTCACCAGCTTGGGATTGACTGGCGGACTGCGACTGATCCGCGTCGGGAGACTGGGCTGAATCTGCGGCGCCCGCGGCCGTGCCCCCAGTTGGAGTTGCCGCCGGTGGAGTCTGTCCCTGTGCCGCAGGCGCTTGAGCATCGGCTCCCGCACCTTGATTGCCGGTGGGCGTACTGGCGTTCGCACCCGTCGCTGGAGTTGTCGGCGAAGTCGAGTCCGATGACGCAGGCGCAGAAGAATTCGCCTGTGTGTTGCCGGCAGCAGTGCTCGAAAACTTGGCGACGAGGGAAACTAAATTTCCTCGCCAGTGCCAACCCGCCGCAATTGCCCCGCCTAACACGATCAGCAGCACAAGATTCCGACCCGTGTGACTAGGCCCCGGTTCATCTTCGAGCAGGTAGCTGACATTTCGATTTTCAGCCGGTTCATGCGCAACGCCGAGAGGCGAAGGCCTGCTGACCTGTTGCGGAACAACTTCCCTTGCCTTCGGCGCGGTCACCGCCGCTCTCGGCGCTGCGCCCGTGGGCGCAGCAACGGGCCTCGGTAGCGCAGGCGCTGGCTGAGTTCCGCCCGGACCTGGCAGGCGCAACTCTGCGGCGCACATCCCGCAAAAGCGGTGTTGCGGGAAGTTTTCGTAGCCGCACTTTTCACATTTTACAAGCATGGATACTGGCATAAGAATATACCGACTTTGGATGTTACGTCGCCCCGTATCGGTTGGTTGACCGAACAGGTGCGTCTCTCCGACCGTGATAACCGCTGACAGTTCAACGCTTTTCGGATTTCGACCACACTGTCCTTGTAGCCAATCACTGACGGACCATTTCCCGACCGTTCATGTCCTTCTGTGACCTACTGCAAATCGCCGATCGCCCGAATAATGAGAACGCTGTAATTTACGCGGTTTGATGCTCGATCGCGAAGTTCCACGATCAGAACCACGTTGCAGCGGCTCTTCAATCCCCCGCCGTGCGCGAGCACGGGCAAGAGAGGCGGTACCGTGAGAAACCTCACGCCCCAGTCGAAGTCAATCGGTAGCCTGATTTCTCTTCTAACATTCTTATTCATCCCAGCCCTCGCCGCCGCACACACCGTAGGCCTTTCGTGGGACCCCAGCACCTCCCAGAACATCGTCGGATACAACATCTACCGCGGCCCCGGCGCCAACGGACCCTACACCAAAATCAATTCATCCCTCGATCCGAATACAAGCTATTCCGACACCACAGTCCAAGCCGGCGACACCTACTTCTACGTAACGACGGCCGTGGACAGTCAGGGGGTCGAGAGCGCTTATTCTAATCAGTCTGAGGCCACGATTCCGGGTGGCGGGTCTGGTACGGAGAGTGCGTTGTACAGTTTTGCGGGTGGCAGCGATCCCAAGCTTCCGTACGCTGGATTAATCTTCGACAAGGCCGGCAATCTTTACGGCACCACGGAATTTGGCGGGACTAATGGCCAGGGCACGGTCTTCGAAATAACCCCCACCTCCAGCGGATGGAGCGAGGCCGTGCTCTACAACTTTACCGGCAGCGCCGACGGGGGCCAGCCGTATGCCAGCCTGATTTTCGATTCTGCCGGCAACCTTTATGGCACCACGAATTTCGGGGGCAGCTCCAACTGCAATATGGGATGCGGCACCGTCTTCAAGCTGACGCCCGGCTCCGGCGGATGGACCGAAAGTGTTCTCTACACTTTCACCGGAGGCAATGATGGTCGCGAACCCTACGCCAGACTGCGCTTCGACGCTGCCGGCAATCTCTACGGCACAACTTTGTACGGCGGAAATATCGGATCAGTCTGCAGCGAGGGATGCGGCACCATCTTCAAGCTGACCCCCGGATCGAGCGGATGGACGGAGAGCGTTCTCTATGCGTTCCAGGGAGCAGGCGACGGAGCCGCGCCTTATGATGGCCTCGCTCTTGACGCTGCCGGAAATCTTTACGGCACGGCTTATACCGGAGGCGCTTCCGCGGACGGCGTCGTCTTCAAGCTGTCGCCCGGAACGAGCGGCTGGACGGAGAGCGTCCTTCATACCTTCAAGGGTTTGTCTGACGGAAAATATCCGTACGGCGATCTGATCCTCGATGCCACTGGCAAGCTCTATGGCACCGCGTACCAGGGCGGTTCGGGATATGGCGTTGTGTTCCAATTGATGCTGAACACCAGCGGTCGCTGGACCGAGAGAGTACTTCACACCTTCGGCAATGCTCCGGCAGGAAATCCCGTTGCCGGGCTCGTCATGGACGCTACGGGCAATCTGTACGGCACCACTATGCTCGGCGCTACCCAGACTTCGTGTGGCGGGGGATGTGGCACGCTCTTCAAGTTATCGCCAACCTCCACCAGTTGGACCTACAAAGTTGTTCACCAGTTCGGAACGGGTACCGACGGATTCCATCCCACCGGCGACCTGATCCTCGACGCTTCCGGCAACATGTACGGAACGACCCAGGCCGGCGGGGCCCAGGGCTCCGGCATGGTCTTTGAAATCCAGCACTAAACATCGCAATGCTTACTTGGGGACGGGCGCCGCCGCCCGTCCCGCGCGAGAGCAAGTGCCGAAAACCTGTCAAGCCCCCTGACGCGAGCTTTTTCCCGCAAACCACTGATTACAATCCAGAAATAAATCTCAAAAAATGGCGGGTTTACCCCCTCGGATCTGATATTCTTAAATTAGTAAACTAATCTTCAGGAAATAATGAAAGTTAGAGGATGACAGGCGCAAGCCCCCGGGCTTGCGCCTTTCCATTGCACCGAAAAGCCACTTCATGCCAAAACCCAGCTCTCCGCCCCGGCGCCAACCAGCGTCTGAGCGAAAGACTGCCCGGCGACGCTGGAACACGACCAAGTGCCGGGGAGAGCTCTCCGAATACGCCTTCGTTTACAAAGCTGCGAGCCTGGGCTTTGGAGTGGCGAGGCCTTACAGCGAGGGGGAGCGTTTCGATTTCATTTTGATCAGCCGGGGCTGGCCGGAGGGGGACAAACTCTGGCGCATCCAGGTGAAATCGACGCGGGCTTTTCTCGGGGACCTCTATCGCGTTATGGCGCAGCGACGCAGCCGGGGGCGCTGGGTGACTTATCTTCCCACGGAGGTTGATTTCATCATTGCCCACGTCGTCCCCGAGGACAGCTGGTTCGTGATTCCCATCCGGGACATTATTGGCCGCATGAACCTGCTGTTTACGCCCATGGGAAAGCCGCAGAAGGGAAAGCTTGACGCCTACCGCGAAGCCTGGCATTTGTTGCGGCCGCCCAAACCGTGAGTGGGTGGACACACCTGTGCGCGTGCCGGTCGTGGCGCTCCCAATTCGGGATCAAACTCCGATTTAGTTAGAAAATCACACCGCTCCGCGGTCTCTGGCCCATACAATCTTCCCAAGCAGACGGTGTTTGGAGGGTGTTTCCAGTGGGTACTGGACGCCGTCCGCGAAACGGTCGAGTGGCCTAATCAGCCATTAGGGTTCGAGTCCCTCGCCCTCCGTAGTCACTCGACGAAATGTGAATATTCTTGACATTGCCGCCGCCAGAGTTATCCTAAAGATGCTTCGCGGACGGCGTTCAGTATCAAAATTACAGCCCCGGATGATTACCGGGGCTGTTCTATTTTGAGCTGATTTTGGTGGCGCAACGCTTCCAGCGCTGCGATAAACCGCAGCTCGATCGAGGCCCCGCAGGGAAACCACGCTGTAGCCCCCAATTCCCCGGATTATGTTTAGTCCTCCCGGAGGGTCCGATGTTTCCCCAGAGGAATTAAGATATGGCTATGAGTTCAGCTCGCCTCCCAGTCACCTGCTCGCTCGCACCTTGGCTGACGGTTCGGGACGGCGAGCAAGCTCTCCGCTTCTACCAGCAGGCATTCGGAGCCACGGTGGTCTACCGGCTCGAGGACCCCGATGCAGGAGTAGTGGCGCGACTCTCTATCGAGGGCGCGGAGTTTTGGCTGAGCGACGGGCAACCGGATGAATCAGGCCCGGAGTCTCTCGGAGGCGGGTCGGTCCGAATGATTTTGACCGTCGCCGACCCGGATACAGTTTTCGCGCAGGCGCTGGCGGCGGGCGCGTCCGAAGTGTTCCCGGTAGGCGAAGAGCATGGCTGGCGATTGGGACGCCTGGTGGACCCGTTCGGCCTTCACTGGGAGATTGGCCATCCCCTGGTCGCTTAACTGGCCGTTCCCGCGTCTTGGGCGTGAAAGGGAAGAGCACGGCTTTCGGGGGGCCTGCCCTCGCGAAGTCGAAAGGGAACCGGAGCTCGCCAGCTCCGCTTGACTCCTCGAAACCCCCGGAGTATGTTTCTCCTTCCCCCAGATGTAGGGCCCCGAACTTTCCCCAAGGAAGCGGTTTATTCCAGAATCTTTGTGCAGCAGAATCAGGAGACCCATGAGCCCCGTTCTCGCCGCCGTTGTCAGCCAATCAAGCAACCCTGTCATCCTGAGACCGCGGAGCTGCTCGCCCGCGAGCGGCTCCCAACGAAGGATCCCTGCGTTTCCTGCCGATTCACAGTATGTCAGCCGTGAACGCCTCGGGCTAACGAGGCGCTTGAGGGACGAACATTGGTCGAAGAGCGCGAAAAACTAGTTGAGAGTCTTGCAGACGAATACAGAATCCTGCAAGACAAGATCGACAAGATCGGGGCCTTTCGATTCACCGTCAAGGGCTGGTCCTTGACCCTGATCGTGGCCACGCTTCTGGCGGGGGGCGCGACGAAACTCACTCCCAGATGGGTCCTTCCCACTCTCATGTATGTTTTTATTATTGTTTTCTTTCTTGTAGAGAAAAAGCAAACCGATTTGTCCCGTTCATTCGGGCAGAGGGCGTACCAAATCGAGTCCGTGGTAACGAGCATGCTTAGGACGACTCGAAACGGCTCTCTGTTGGATGAGTTCCTTCGGCTGCGTCATGTGCCTCGGATAGCACATCTCATACGTGAACGAGCACAGGAAACGAGCGTCGAAAGGTACTTCGACCGGTGGGATCTTGGCTTTTTTCGGAGTCGGCTATGGAGGGTAACAAAGGAATATCTTGGCGCCGACCTCTGGTTTTATGCTGTGCAGGCGGCCGTTGTTCTATGCGTTATTCTTTTTGTGCAACTGCCAGACGCGACCAAGGGCGACTCCCCGCATCCAGTCCAAGTAATCGAAAATAGAAATTCGGTTAACGCTGGATGCGCGCAGGTCAATCAGAATAGTGTTCACGATAGACATGGCAAACATCCGAAAGAGAAAAAACCGGAAAGCTCCAACTGTCCCAACAAACCCTAAGGCCGCGGGCGCCCTAGTGAAGGGTTTGCAGCAGGTTCTTGACAAATGGGACAATTCGAAGCCAGAACGTGCCGAGGAGAAACTATTCGAGGCCATTTCAGCGCTTCTGGACGGGGGCTTGGTTGACCTCAAAGAAAAGGAGCTGACCCTGCCAGGAGTTCTGGGGAGCTTGTTCGGGCACGGCTCTGAGTTGGCGGAAAAGGGCGAAAGCCTCGAGCGATTAATAAGTGGCTACTCGGAAAGTGTTGAGTGGGATGATATGCAGGATGCATACTATGTGTTGGAAGAGATCGTGGCGGAACTGCAGGCTTGGCTACGAGACTATGAACCCGATCCGGGACCGCTTTTTGGCGACGCTCACGAGTAGGATTGAAGACGCGGGCTACCCCACGCACACGCTGCTTGATTCCGCGTCGGAAATCGTCGTCTTCGGTTCATGTGCTGCAGGCGTCGACTCGGCCGCTTCGGACCTTGACGTGATGTGCTTCGGCGAAGGCCCCCGAATAAAGACTCCCGCCCTGGACCTGCTTTGGGTGCCCGAGCGCTTGACAACGGCAACAGACTGGCTGGGCTCAGAATTGGCGACGCATGTCTCGAAGTACGGTGTTCCCCTCAGAGGCCGGGCGCTGTGGCGGTCTTCGGCGTGGTTTAGTCCGGAGGCCACAACCCGCAAACGTCGCCGGATCGCGCGCCTGATAGAGGCCGCATCACTAGGATGGGAGAATCTTCATCCCGTATTCCACAAGAGATATCAGAAAACGATTCGCCGTGAGTTTCAGCGGTATGGTTGCCTGTTGACGCAAGCCGCAGTTCCCCCTACTCCCGTCCTAGATCGGGAGTGGCTTGGGCTTGGGGCCTCCATACTCAACCTCGTTGCGTGCGCGGAACTGGGCGAGCAAACACCCTTCGCTATGCACCTCCTGTCGGCTGGGGAGGATCAACTCAGGGACCGTCCACTGGTGGCTGGCCCACCTTTACGCTTTTTATAAAGTGGACTGGCCCACCTTTACGCTTTCTTGTAAAGGTGGGGACGACGAGGCAGGCTGCATAAGTTCCCACCTTTGCAAAACCGCAAAGGTCGGCAGCCACGCAGTCTAGCGGGAGGACCAATGGCAGAGACGTTCGAAGCATACCGAACTCGAGTCCTAAGCTATCTTGGCGATGAGGAGCCCATCGGTGTACAACAAGCCACCCCATCGCAACTCGATCGGCGTCTGCGTGATGTCGCGCCCGAGGAGTTGATCCGGCGTCCTGCACCTGAAAAGTGGTCAATCGCCGAGATCGTAGCGCACTTGGCGGACGCGGAGCTGGCGATGGGGTGGCGATTGCGAAACATGCTGGCGAATCCGGGCGTGGCCTTA
>DATHPO010000335.1:0-52160 GCA_035483835.1 Terriglobales bacterium | reverse complement strand
ATTCGCAACAGGGGGTTGTATGAAGGACATTCATGAGGTTCTGCGACGTAAGCAGGCCCGCTACGCACAATTAGCTAAGCAGATTGAGATGTTGCAGCAGGCGGCCGACAAGCTGCGTGAAGTGGCCCCCTTGCTGGCTGAAATCGAGGATGACGACGCCGCGGTTTTGGCCGAGGTGGATGAGCAGCCCACTCCTGCCGCGAAGGCGGCGTCGGCTTCGTCGGGTGGTTCGGCCCCTGCCAAGCCCCGGGGCGTTGCTCCGCGCTGGCCGTAACCCCAGGAGATTCTCGCTATACATGAGCGGCATATGACGTTTCACGCACTTTTGGTTTCCAAGGACGAAGAGGCAGCGGCAGTCCTGACTCCGCTGCTCGCCCGCTGCGGCGTCGCCGTCGCTTGTTGCGGATATCCCGAAGCCCTGTGCCGCCTCACCGAAGAAAAGTTTGACTCAGTCATCGTCGACTTCGACGATCCGCATAGCGCCTCGCTGGTGCTGCAAAATGCAAGTCAGGTCACGTCAGGTGTCAAAGCCGTAACCGTCGCACTGCTGAGCGACAAGACAAAAGTGCGCAATGTGTTCGGCGCGGGCGCCAATTTCATCCTCTACAAGCCAATTTCTGTGGAACAAGCCGAAGCCAGCCTGCGCGCAGCTACAGCGCTAATCAAGCGGGAACGACGACGCTCTTTCCGCGTTCCCGTGCAAGTTCCGATTCAGCTTCAAGTGGAGAACGGAGCTCCGCTCGAAGGCATCCTGCTCGACCTCAGCGAAGATGGCATGGACGTCCTGGCAGCCCAGCCGCTCTGCCCCGGCGCCAAAATCAGCGCCCAATTCAATCTTCCCGACAGCACCACCGAAATTCAAGGCAGCGGCGAGATTGCCTGGGCAAGTCCCAACGGACAAGCGGGCGTGCGCTTCATCGATCTTCCCGAAAATCTTCGCGCCACCCTAAAAACCTGGGTCGCGGCCAACGCGCCCGAGATTCCGCCGCCCGATCCCGAACCGGTATCGCAGTGCACCCTCACCGATCTCAGCTTGGGAGGATGCTACGTTGAAACCGAATCGCCTTTTCCCGAGCGCTCCGGCATCACGCTTTGCCTGAACGCGGAAGACGTCGAAGTCCAGGCGGAGGGCACGGTGCGCGTGATGCACCCCGGATTCGGCATGGGCATCGAATTCGCCTCACGCACTACCGACGAACGCGCCCAGGTGGCAAGGTTCATCGGATTCCTGACCAGCCGTCCGGGAATGCTTCCCGCATTGCTGATTACGCCGCGCATCCTCGCCACCGGCGATCCGTGCAATCAGCCCGATCCCTTACCCAAGGAAGAACTCGACGACCCGCTGCTGGAATTGCTGCGCAGCCACGAAACACTCAACCAGGAAGAGTTCCTGCAGAAACTCCGCCAGCAACGAAGTTCGGAAGAAGTTACATCGGCCTGATCTGACCGCAGGACTCGCATTCCGCCGAAAATAATAAGCCCAAAAACACTGAGAGGCCCGCACGCCGTCTCTCGTGCGGACCCCTTAGCGCCGGGTTTTGTTCCACCTCGAATGACTGAAGTTTAGCGGGCACCCGTTTCTAGGAGGTGGCAGGCAAGTTAATTTCCCGTGAAATCCCGCATACATTTTCCACAGACCGTCGCCGCACGGTCACGCTTTTTATTTGTTGGTTGATCCCGCTCCACGGATTGCTCATTTGCGCGGGTTAAGCAACAATCTCTGTGCAGCCGCGTTGAGGCTGCCGGAGGCCATGCCCTGCTGAACTCGTCTTCTCTGGAGCGAAGAACCGAATTGCAGCAAGAAATCTTTCCTGGCGGGCCTATCTTTCCTTGGCCTCTGTTCGTGGTGATGGCAGTCGCGTTTCTTGTGATTCTTCCCTTCTTTTTTCTAGGCAGTCCGTCAGGACACGATTTCGAGTTCCACGTGAACTCCTGGATGGAAGTTCTTGGCCAATGGAGACAAGGCATCGTTTATCCGCGATGGGCCGCCCTCGCGGAATACGGATACGGCGAGGCCCGATTCATTTTTTACCCTCCAGTGTCATGGACGCTGGGCGCTGCGTTGGGCGCTCTTTTGCCGTGGGAGGCCGTCCCCGGCGCATATATCTGGTTGGCCTTGACGATCTCGGGATTTTCGATGTTCCTTCTGGCACGACGATGGTTGGACCGTCGCGACGCCATCTTCGCCGCCGCATTCTACACCGCCAATCCTTATTTCATTGTGATCGTGTATTGGCGGAGTGCGTTCGCGGAACTGCTGGCCGGTGCCTTCTTGCCTTTGCTTTTCCTGTACGCGCTACGATCGGAGGAAGCCAAGAGCACGGTCGTCCCTCTGGCGTTGATTGTGGCCGCCGCCTGGCTCACGAACATTCCCGCCGCCGTGATGGTGAACTACTCCTTGATCCTGCTGCTGTTGATTCTGGCCGTCCTTGAGCGCTCGCCGCGCGTCCTGATCGGTGGGGCGCTTGCAGTTTTGCTCGGCGCAGCTCTCGCGGCGTTTTTTCTGATACCAGCGGCGTACGAACAAAAATGGGTGAACATTGCAGAAGTGTTGTCTGCGGGTGTGCGGCCTCAGGATAATTTTCTCTTCACAAATATCAATGACGCTGATCACAATCAATTTAATTTGCTGGTCTCGATTGTGGCATCAGCGGAAATAATTGTGCTTGCAATTGCCGCCTTCGTTTCGCGTCAATGGAGGCACCGCCGGCCCAAGCTTTGGTGGACACTCGTTGGATGGGCTTTGGTTGCGGTTCTGCTCAACTTTTCGTTTACGTCTTTTCTCTGGGAGCATCTGCCCGAGTTGCGCTATCTCCAGCTTCCCTGGCGTTGGCTGCTGTGCCTGAATGTGGCCTTGGCGCTTTTCATAACCATGGCATCGCGGCGATGGATGGTGCGCGTGCTGATCTGCATCGCGATGCTGGTGCTGCTCGGTTTCGTCTGGCATCGCGTTCAGGTTCCCTGGTGGGAGAAGGCGGAGGATTTCACCCAGATGCTTGACAACCAGCAAAGCGGCGCGGGATACGAGGGCACCGATGAGTACGTGCCCGTGGAGGCCGATCCTTACGAAATCAATAAAGATGCTTCGCGCGTGGCTCTGGATGACAACGTAGTGGCGGATCAAATTCTGCAAGTCCGCATTCAACGCTGGAATGCTGAATCGAAGTTGTTCACCGTCGAGATCAGTCAGCCAGGACAACTGGCGTTGCGGTTGTTCAACTACCCTGCATGGCGCGTCGAAGTGAATAGTCAAATGGTCGCGACCACCACAAGATCTGTCACCGGACAGATGTTGATTCCGGTTCAAGCGGGTGAGAATCGTGTACAAATCACGTTCACGCGTACCTGGGATAGAACGCTCGGAGGAATCGTTTCAGCGGTCACGGCTCTGTTGTTCGGAATTTACTTCGCACTTCGGGGGCGGCGATCTGGTTTTGGACTCACCCTTCCCGCCATTCAAATATGATGGTAAACATTCCGTTGCTGGATATCATTTGGTAGAACGACCGGCAGTCGATGAATCACATCCTCATCGCGACCTCGAACGCGGGCAAGTTGCGCGACTTCGCTGGCGCTGCGGCGCCGTTTGGCATTGAGATCGCGACTATTCCAAACTTCGCCTCGCTGCCGACCGTCGTTGAAGACGGCCGAACTTTCGAGGAGAATGCACGAAAAAAAGCGGAGAGTTACAGCCGCGAAGTTCCGGACGAAATGGTGCTGGCCGATGATTCTGGCCTGGAAGTTGACGCGCTCAAGGGCGCTCCTGGCGTTCATTCTGCGCGCTACGCCGCCGATGCGCCACACCTGATGGATAACAACACGGACGACGAAGCCAATAATACGCGTCTCCTGCGTGAACTGAAAGATGTTCCTCCCGACAAGCGCATGGGTCGATTCGTGTGCGTGATTGCTGTCGCACGCGATGGACAGACTTTGCAGGTGTTCCGCGGAGAGGTTGAAGGTACGATTTTGAATCGTCCTCGTGGAACAAATGGCTTTGGCTACGATCCCCTGTTTTATTTTCCGCAGATTCAAAAAGCCTTTGCCGAATTGACTCCAGAGGAAAAGGCCCAATACAGCCATCGCGGCGCGGCTTTCCGGCAGTTTCTCGCCTGGTACCAGGCGACGAAAGGCGGTGCCGCAGTTTGAAATTCGACCCGCCGACGCTATGGTAAGAATGCAGCTTTAACAATCGCTTTCGCATGAATCCTGGTCGTGTCGAGAACCGGAATGTCCCGAACTATCCGCTCACTGTACAACCCAATGATCGAGCGATAATATTCGATCGTTGACTCCGGCCCAATCCCTCCGATAACCCAATTGTTTTCACGCTTCCTTGACTTCCCTTCTCCCGCGACAACATAATAAAAGGTTCCGTTCTCATACTTGAACTCATAAGGAGCATTCTGTGGCAGCAACCGCCAGTCCTGCGGCTCCTGTACCGGTCAAAGATGGCGTGGCTCCGCTGCGGGCCGGCCAGGGATACTCGTTTTGGCTGCGTCGTCTGCACTCGCTCACCGGGATCATCCCCGTCGGCGCGTTCTTGTTCGAGCACATCCTGATTTCAAATGCCTCGGCAATCGGCGGCCCCGCCGCCTACGCCCGACAGGTCCGTTTTCTGGCGAGCCTTCCGTTGGTTCCGATCCTTGAGTTGTTCGGCATCTGGCTGCCGATCCTGTTTCACGCACTCTACGGTTTCTACATCTGGTACCGCGGGGAAACAAACGTCGGAGAATATCCCTGGACTGGAAACTGGATGTATACGGTGCAGCGCTGGACCGGTGGCATCGCGTTCGCCTACATCCTCTGGCACACCTGGACAATGCGTTTCACTGGTATTGACTTGCACGAGTATCCGGGCGCGTCTTTCGGCAAAGTGCAAGGCGAAGTATTTCAGACGCCGCTGTTCTTGTTTTATGTTGTTGGGCTAATCGCTGCGTCGTGGCACTTCGCTTACGGCATCTGGCTGTTTTGCGCGAAGTGGGGCATCGTTTCAGGAGAAAAAGCGCGCAAGCGGTTCCTGGCTTTGTGTTTGGCGTTTTTCTTTGTCCTGACCGGAGCGGGCCTGGCCAGCCTGACTTCATTCCGGTCGCATGCCCAGCAACCAACCGACCCCGGGGGCGCAAGCATGGTCGAAGCGGGAGCGGGCACAACGAATTAAAGTTCACGGAAAGTGGTGCACTCGAAGATGGCGTCAAATCCGAAAATCATAGTGATCGGCGGCGGGCTGGGGGGTCTTTCCGCGGTGATCAAGATCGCGGAGATGGGCGGGCAAGTGGATTTGTTCTCAATTGTTCCCGTGAAGCGTTCCCATTCCGTGTGCGCGCAGGGCGGCATCAACGCAGCCAAGAATTTAAAAGGCGAGGGTGACTCCACCTGGAAGCACTTCGATGACACCATTTACGGCGGCGACTTCCTGGCCAACCAGCCACCGGTCAAAGCCATGTGCGAGGCTGCGCCTGGCATCATTGACCTGCTCGACCGCATGGGTGTGCCTTTTAATCGCACTCCGGAAGGCTTGTTGGATTTTCGCCGTTTCGGCGGGACGCTCTACAACCGCACTGCATTTGCCGGCGCCACCACCGGGCAGCAACTGCTTTACGCGCTCGATGAACAGGTGCGCCGCTACGAGTCAGAAGGCAAGGTCAAGAAATACGAGCACTGGGAATTTCTCTCGGCCGTGCTCGATTCGAACAGAGTTTGCCGCGGCATCTGCGCCATGGATCTACGTTCCATGGAAGTGCGTACTTTCCCCGCCGACGCAATCATTATCGCGACCGGTGGTAATGGCGCGATCTTTGGCAAGTCCACCAATTCGGTAGTCTGCACTGGCTCGGCGCAGTCGGCACTGTACCAGCAAGGATGTTTTTACGGCAACGGAGAGTTCATCCAGGTTCATCCCACCTGCATCCCCGGCGAAGACAAACTGCGGCTCATGTCAGAGTCAGCTCGCGGTGAAGGCGGACGCGTCTGGGTTCCGAAGACGCCGGGTGACAAACGCGATCCGGTGTCGATCCCGCAGAGCGAGCGCTGGTACTTCCTCGAAGAGTGGTACCCAAAATATGGCAACCTGGTGCCGCGCGATATCGCTACGCGCGCGATTTTTAAGGTTGTCTTCGAGCACAATCTGGGCATCGATGGAAAGCCGATGGTCTACCTGGACCTGACCCACATCGACCCAAAGATTCTTGACCGCAAGCTGGAAGGCATTCTCGAGATTTATGAAAAGTTCGTTGGGGATGACCCGCGCAAAGTTCCCATGAAGATTTTCCCCGGCATGCACTACACCATGGGTGGGATGTGGGTTGATTTCAACCAGGCGACAAACATCCCAGGAATTTATGCTGCAGGCGAATGCGAATATCAGTATCACGGGGCCAACCGTTTGGGCGCGAATTCACTGGTCTCTTGCATCTTTGGCGGATTCCTCGCCGGACCGGCCGCGGTGCAATATGCCCGCAGTCTGCAGGCGGCGCCGAGCAACGGACATTTCGACGCGGAGCGAAAGCATCAGGAAGAAAACAATTCCATGCTGATGAAATCGGATGGCCAGGAGAACCCGTTTCGGCTTTGGCGCGAACTTGGCGAATTGATGACCGCCAATTGCACGGTCATCCGGTACAACAAGAATCTGAAGGAGACCGACAGCAAGCTATGTGAAATGCTGGAGCGCTTCCGGCGCATCAATCTGAGTGACCGGTCGCAGTGGGCGAATACCAGCGTGGTCTTCGCGCGCCAGCTTTACAATATGCTGCAACTTTCACGCGTAGTCGCGCAGGGTGCCGCGATGCGGGACGAGTCTCGCGGAGCACATTACAAGCCAGACTTCCCCGAGCGCGACGATAAGAATTGGCTGAAGACGACGAAAGCGTACTTCGCACCGGATGCGGACGAGCCGAAGTTCGAATTCGAGGCAGTGGATGTTTCGTTAATTCCGCCCCGTCCGAGAAAGTATGACGTCGCGAAGTAAGATGCCTGTCATCCTGAGCGAAGCGAAGGATCTGTGGATTTGGGCGACATCGGAAACGTGCAGAGGTTCTTCGCTTCGTTCAGAATGACATTGTTTTTGAATGAGTATCAGAATGACAAGGTTCGAAAGAATATAACGAATGCCTGATCACAAGACGGTCATCATAAAGATCAAACGCCAGGACAATCCCAAAGCGCAGTCTCATTGGGAAGAATTCGAACTCGCATGGCAGCCCGGCATGAATGTGATTTCCGCAATGATGGAAATCGCCCGCAATCCCGTCACTCGCGCCGGCAAGCCGACCACGCCGATTACCTACGACTCCAATTGTCTGGAGGAAGTCTGCGGCTCCTGCGCCATGCTCATCAACGGGCGTGCTCGCATGGCTTGTTCTGCGTTGGTGGACAAACTCGAGCAACCCATCCGCCTCGAACCGTTTACCAAGTTCCCGGTGATCCGCGATCTAACCGTCGACCGCAGCGTTCTATTCGAAAATCTGAAAACGGTAAAGGCTTGGGTCCCCATTGACGGCACCTACGATCTGGGACCTGGCCCACGTGTGAGTCCGGAAGTACAGGAGGCAGCCTATCCGCTGTCGCGTTGTATCTCCTGTTGTTGCTGTATGGAAGCCTGCCCGCAGTTCAACGAAGGCACGGGGTTTGTGGGCGCTGCCACCATTTCCCAGGTTCGCCTCTTCAACACGCATCCCACCGGAGCCGAGTTGAAACGCGAGCGCCTGGCCGCACTCATGGGCGACGGAGGTATTCAGGAATGCGGCTACGCCCAAAACTGCGTCGAAGTCTGCCCCAAGGATATTCCTCTGACCCGATCGATTTCGGAGGTTAGCGGCGAGGTCATGAAACAGGCCATCGGCGACCTATTTCAGAAGTGACGGCGCGAATAGGCCAAAATGGCCCATCAGTGACATTTTCTGGGACTCGCACGGCCCAACAGTGGTATAGTGCGCACTTCGTTGCTTGAGGTCGAGGCGGTAACCGCTGTTTTCTTAGGCACATAGATCGAGGCAATCGCCGCTCGGAAACGGCATCTTAGCTGCAGACGTAAATGGATGCCAGGGCGAACGGTGCGAGCGAGAGTAACGAGCGGTAATCTGGCCACGATACTCTTTGGTAACCTCGCGGCCGAAAGCTGGCTTGGCATCCAGCGAATGTGATTTAGAATAGCCGCCTGCAACACGCGGTAAAGATTTGAGGCACACTTCGTGAAGGGTAAAAGAGAGCGAGCTTTCCTGTTCATATTTCTGGCCGCCGCAGTTTGCGGGCAAGCCTTTGGGCTGCATCAGGTCGCGCCCAGCCAACCCGCACATCACGCGACTAGACACCGGGCGCATCTCCGCCGCCTCTTGTGGAATCCGGTATTCCGTCCTTCTCACGAATCGTTGCTACGGCAGAACCAAGAAATCGACCGTCTCGAATTGCCGCGAATTCAGAATCAGGCTGAGCTCGATCAACTGATCGCCAGCCAGGAACTGGTTCCGATTGTGGCGGGCCAAACATTGCGTTTCGATCCTCGTCTCGATCCAGATCGCCGTTATTGCCGGCCGTGGACGCGTGATTTTCTTGATGATCTGAGCGAAGCCTACTATAAACAGTTCCACGATCAGATTCAGGTGAACTCCGCCGTCCGCACGGTGCAGGTGCAGAAAAAGCTTCGACGGCACAATCGCAATGCCGCTCCCGAAAAGGGCGAAACAGCCTCCTCTCACCTGGCTGGCATTACAGTCGACATTCAACGCCGCGGAATGACCAAGCAGCAGGTGGCGTGGATGGAGCAGTACCTGATGCCACTCAGGGATCAGGGTCTGGTGGAACCAGAGGAAGAACGCCATCAGTGGGTGTTCCACGTAGCGGTTTCGGGCCGCTATGGCGACTCGCGTGACTCGAATACGGCCGCCGTAGAACAGCAGGATAAAACACAGGACGACCCAGGCGCGCAGCTGCTAAACCTCTCCTTCAACAGCGATAATTCCGTCCTCGAACCCAGTTCCGTAAAGTAGTGGCGCTGGACTCACGAGGTAGGCTATCGCAGACCACTTCAGGCGCATGTTCCTATCGATTGCTAGTGACTTGAGAATCTAACTCTTCATTTCTTCTCTACCTGCAACCGTATACAATCGATCCCTTGCTACCCATGGAAATATCCAAGCGCTTCTCTTTGGCGAAATCCACGCTTTTTTCTGCCCTGTTGATACTTGGCTCGACCCTGGCTTTTGCCCAGGCCAAAGATGCGTCAGACGTAAGCCCCCATGCTCTCGCCATACATAATTCGGCGATTGTCATCGACACACATGCTGACACGCCGCAGCGTTTTCTCGACGATGACTTCGATATCGGTTCGACCGACCCCAAAGATTTCGGCCATATCAGCCTTGACAAAGCTCGCGCCGGAAATCTGGGCGCTGAGTTCTTTTCCATCTGGGTCGAGCCTGAAACCAATCAGGGCCACTTCGCCCAGCACACTCTCGATCTGATCGATACCGTTTATGAGCAGGCAGCGCGTCATCCGGACCGCATGATGATGGCGTTTTCCGTAGATGATATCGAGCGTGCCCACCAGCGGAAACAACTTGCGGCCTTGATGGGAATCGAAGGTGGTCACTCCATCGAAAACGATATTCATCTCCTTCGCGATTTCTACCGTCTCGGCGTGCGCTACATGACGCTCTCGTGGTCGAACACCAACGAGTGGGCTGATTCCTCCGGAGATATTGATGACCCGAAGATCCAACACCACAATGGACTCACCGATTTCGGAAAGCAAGTTGTTCTGGAAATGAATCGTCTGGGGATGATGGTCGACATCTCGCACGTGGCGGACAAAACCTTTTGGGACACGATCGCCGTAACCAAAGCCCCGGTAATCGCGTCGCACTCGTCAGCCCGTGCCTTATGCAATGCGCCACGAAATATGACGGATGACATGCTAAGGGCTGTAGCCAAGAATGGCGGCGTCATAGACGTGAATTTCTTCGCTGGCTTTTTGGATCAAAACTATTGGAATGCGGTTCAGGCTCAACAAAAAGAGCAGGAAGCCGCGACTCGCGCCTACCTGGAAAAACTTAAAGCTGAGGGAAAGCAGGTAACCTACGCAGATGAGGACAGGATCACGAGAGAGTGGATGGCCAGGATCCCGCGCCCGCCGTTCACGGTGTTGATCAATCACATTGATCACATCGCGAAAGTCGCAGGCGTAGACCACGTAGGGCTGGGCTCCGACTTTGATGGCGTAAGCGGCGCGACTCCAGCAGGCATGGATTCCGCGGCTGATCTGCCCAAGATTACGCAGGCGCTACTTGATCGCGGCTACAGTGCCGAGGACATCCGTAAAATACTCGGCGGCAATGTGATGCGGGTTTTCAAAGAAGTAGAACGCGTCAGCCGTGAGTTGCAGGCGCAACCGGCCCTGCGCAAGTAAATTTCACGGCGGCTGTCGTACAATTCAAGATTCGGATTCATTCCGCTTAAGGAGCCACACATGCGCAAATGTTTATTTCTCGTTTCGGTCATCTTTCTGTCTTCGCTCACACTGTGGTCACAGGCCAAGCCTGCAACGGCGTCGGATCACCCCACCGCTGTAATCGAGACCACGGCAGGTAACCTTACCTGCACCCTGTTTCCCGACAAGGCGCCGATCGGTGTGCAAAATTTCATCGGATTGGCCACGGGTACCAAGGATTGGACCAGTCCCGTCACTCACCAGAAAAAACACGGTGTTCCACTTTATGACGGCACGATCTTCCACCGCGTAATCCCTGGCTTTATGATTCAAGGCGGCGATCCGATGGGCACCGGAACCGGTGATCCCGGCTATGCCTTCAAGAATGAAACCTCCAATGACCTGAAGTTCGATCGGCCCGGACGCCTGGCCTACGCGAACGCCGGACCCAACACCAATGGCTCGCAGTTCTTTATCACCGAGGTCGCCTATCCGAGCTTGAACGGCGGCTATACCATCTTCGGTCAGTGCGATGCAGCCAGTGTGACCTTAGTGAAGCAAATCGCAAGGATGGGCCGCGATTCGAACGATAAACCATACAAGCCGGTAAAGATTAATCACATCACGATCAGCGGCGCGAATTAGCGACAAACGACCAACTTCCTGTCATTCCGAGCGTAGTCGAGGAACTTATGTGTGGCCGGTTCGTGCGAAAAGCAGCCAAGATGACAATGGGAAATTGAATGTTACTAAATTAGTCAGCCCTGAATAAGCGACACGAGAAAGGAATCGCCATGACCCGCCAGCCAGGTACTTACGCCATCTTTGATACGTCGGAAGGCAGCATCGTCTGCCGTTTGTTTGAAAAAGACGCGCCCAAGACGGTTGCAAATTTTGTTGAACTCGCCGAGGGCAAACGCGAGTGGACCCATCCGGTCAGCCGCAAGAAGAGCAAAGACCGTCTGTACGATGGAACCATCTTTCACCGGGTGATTCCCGAGTTTATGATCCAGGGCGGCGACCCGGCGGGCACCGGTATGGGTGGCCCCGGCTATCAGTTCGAGGATGAAACCAAGGGTTCTCCGCACAAATTCGACAAGCCGGGAAAGCTGGCGATGGCGAACGCCGGTCCTAACACAAACGGCTCGCAGTTCTTTATCACACTGGCCCCTACGACGTGGCTCACCGGCAAGCACACAATTTTCGGCGAAGTAGTCGAAGGCCAGAATGTGGCTGAGAAGATTGTGGGCGTCCCGCGCAATCGTCAGGACAAGCCGAATAAAGATGTGGTCGTGAAGTCGGTGGTGATCGAGCGAGTTTAGCTCCGAATGAAGAACGGCACGCTGGAGCAGATATTGCCTATAACAGTGTTGCGGTCGGTTCGATGGTCTGCTTGCGATGCGCGAAATTGACGGCTAACCTTTTACACAAAAAAAGGTCACACCACCCAGATTGAATGTCACTGTATGTGGGTGCGCACCGTGAGATTGTGTTCGAGCGTCCGACTCCTTCTTTGGGCCGCTGCAAGTCTGATTTCTCTATCGCTTAGTCACGCGGAAGCGGTTGAGTGCACTCCTACTACTTCCCCCGATGTTGAATCTGAGATTAAACATCTTCAACAATTAACAAACGTTCATCCCGATGATCCGGTGGTGCTCTACAACCTAGCGGCTGACTATGCGGAGAAGTGCGATGTTGCCACCACGCTGAAGTTCTTGCGCCAGGTGGCCGCGGCCAAGGGCGGCCTCGACCCGGGGGAATATCGGGGATTCGCATACCTCAGAGACAATGCAGAATTCAAAGCCGTTGTTGCTGAGATTCGAGCTAAGAATAAACCCACAATTCAGAGCAAGCCTGCATTCGTGATTAAGGAACCCAACCTCTTCCCGGAAGGGATGGCGTATGCCCGCTATAACGGGCGCGTGTACGCCGGGAGCGTGCAGAGGAAGATCGTGTGGACCGATAAGACTGGTGAACTGCACGACCTGGTAAAGGCGGGAGACGACAAGCTGGCATATGTCGCTGGACTGCACGTCGACGAAACCCGGAAAGAATTGTGGGCGGTCAGTACCAGATTCGGGGACACCTCCGAGCTAGCGGGTACGGTGCAAGGGCTCTTCAAGTATGACCTGACCAGCGGTAAGCGCCTTGATATATTCGTTTCGCCGAACAAGTCGTCTGGATATTTGAACGATGTCACGGTCGTGCCTTCGACCGGAAAGGCCTACACGACCAACACACTCGAAGGCTCGGTCTACTGCACGAAGACAGGATCGCATGAACTCGAATTGTTCTTAGCTCCGGAAGCGGTCCCCGGCGCCAATGGAATCGCAATCAGTGACGACGAAAAGACACTCTTTGTTGCGGGCGATTTTGGAATTTACCGGGTCGACCTGGGAACCGGGTCTGCGGCTCCACTCCAGAAAACGCCGGATGTGATCGACGCCAGCATAGACGGTCTTTACTTCTACCGCCAGTCACTGGTCGGAATTCAAAATGCAATTCACCCGGGAAGGGTCGTGAGATTCTATCTTGACCCCACACTGACAAAGATCACAGGTTGGGAAATCCTCGAGACCTATAACCCCGCGTTCGAAAATCCGACAACGGGCAGCCTGGACGGTGACTCGCTTCTATTCATGGCGAACACTCAGCTTCACAAATGGCAACCAGGCAAGCCATTGCCGGCACCAACCGGCTTGCACGATGTCCAGGTCTTGCGAATCTCGTTGTCTCCTCATTAGCGTGGGTCGGGAAATAAGGGTCACACGCCGATCACGCCCACCAATTCCTTCACCGCTTCCGCGCTCTTATCCAGCGCCGATTTTTCTTCCGGCGTCAGTTTGATTTGAATGATCTGCTCGATTCCCTTCGAGCCGAGCTTCACTGGCACGCCGACATAGAGACCCTTGATCCCGTATTCGCCTTCCAGATAGGCGGCGCAGGGCAGGATTTTCTTCTTGTCTTTCAAGATCGCCTCGACCATCTCAGCGACAGCTGCTGAAGGGGCGTAGTAAGCGCTGCCCGTCTTCAGGTATTTCACGATCTCGGCACCGCCATCGCGCGTGCGCTGTACCAGACGAGCGACGGTCGCTGCATCCATCAGTTCAGTAATCGGGATTCCCGCCACGGTCGAATAACGAGGAAGCGGAACCATCGTATCGCCATGTCCGCCAAGAACGAACGCGGTCACGTTTTCCACGCTGACTTTCAATTCTTCGGAAATGAATGCGCGGAAGCGGGCCGAGTCGAGAACGCCGGCCATGCCGATCACTCGCTCCCGAGGGAAGCCACTCATCTTGTACGCGGCTTGTGCCATCGCATCCAGCGGATTCGATACGATAATCAGAATACAGTTGGGCGAGTGCTGCACGGCCTTGCCCACTACGTCCTTCATGATTTTGTGGTTGGTGTTGAGCAGGTCATCGCGGCTCATGCCCGGCTTGCGCGGAATGCCGGCGGTGATCACCACGATATCCGAATTGGCTGTGTCCGCATAATCCTGCGTGCCCATGATGTGGGAATCACGTTTCTCGATGGGCATGGCTTCGAGCAGGTCTAGACCCTTGCCTTGCGGGACGCCTTCGACGATGTCGATCAGGACGACGTCCGCCAGTTCCTTGGCGGCGATCCAGTGAGCCGCCGTGGCGCCGACATTTCCAGAGCCAACAACCGTAACTTTCTTACGCATGATTTCCTCTTTCTAAGATAAAGAAGATCAAATCAATAACCACAAAGGACACCCTTCGCCTTCGCTCAGGGCAGGCTTCGGTACATAAAGAGAAAAAACAACCCGTTCTTAACTCTGCGTTCCTTTGTGAACCTTCGTGTCCTCTGTGGTTATTGCTCTTTGTCGTTATCGCGACGCGCTCAATACCGCTGCGTCCATGTTCCCGATGATGTGCGTAGCAAACCCGCTGGTCGTCACTTTGGTGGCGCCGTCCATCAGCCGCTCGAAATCATACGTGACTTGCTTTTGCTCGATGGTGCGCTCCATGCCATGCTCGATCAGGTCCGCGGCCTCGTTCCAGCCCATGAGGCGAAACATCATGACACCTGAAAGGATCACCGAGCCAGGATTAATAACGTCTTTGTCGGCATACTTCGGAGCGGTGCCGTGCGTGGCCTCGAAAATCGCGTAGCCATCCCCGATGTTGGCGCCCGGCGCGATGCCCAACCCGCCCACCTGGGCAGCGCAAGCGTCGGAAATATAGTCGCCGTTCAGATTGGATGTCGCCAGCACCGAATACTCATCCGCTCGCGTTACCACCTGTTGGAAGATTGAATCCGCGATGCGGTCGTTGATCATCAGCTTTTTCTTCCACGCACCCTTGCCGTGTGTAGCGTAGATCGCGTTCAGGACATCCCCCACTTCCTTATAAACCGACTGCCGGAACTCTTCTGTCGCGAACTCCAATCCGGGCTCGGTTAAATTGGCGTTTTCCTCAATCGTGAGATTCGGATGCTTATCTTTGTTGTCCAGGATCCAGCTCTCGCGCTCGGTTACGATCTTGTCGCGGAACTCCTGCGTGGCCAACTCATATCCCCACTTGCGGAAAGCGCCTTCGGTAAACTTCTGAATATTGCCTTTGTGCATCAAAGTCACGCTCTTGCGGCCGGTGTCCAACGCAAACTGGATTGCCATGCGCACCAGGCGCTTCGTGCCCGTGACGGATATCGGCTTTATGCCCACGCCTGAATCCAACCGGACCTGCTTCTTGCTTCCCTTCAGCATGTCTTTGTTGAGAAATTCGATGAGCTTCGCAGCTTCAGGTGTGCCTTGTTCCCATTCGATTCCGGCGTAGACGTCTTCCGTATTCTCCCGATAAATTACCAGGTCCATGCGTTCGGGGTGCTTCACCGGAGATGGCGTCCCCTTGTAATACTTCACCGGGCGCACACAGGCATAGAGATCGAGAATCTGCCGCAACGCCACATTCAGCGAGCGCATTCCACCGCCCACGGGAGTGGTCAGCGGACCCTTGATGGCAACGCGAAATTCGCGGATCGCGTTCACGGTGTCATCGGGCAGCCAATTGTTGAACTCAGCTTTAGCTTTCTCGCCGGCAAATACCTCATACCAGGCGACCCGGCGCTTGCCCCCGTACGCCTTCTGCACTGCGGCATCGAACACGCGCACGGACGCTTTCCAAATATCCCGGCCAGTGCCATCGCCCTCAATAAAAGGAATAATCGGATTGTCGGGCACCTGGTAGCGCCCGTTGTTGTATGTGATCCGGGCGCCATTCGCAGGCACCGGAAGGCCGTTGTATGAGACCGCCATTACATGTCCTCCAGAGAGTGTAAGGGAACCAGTAATTATAAAGGTTTCAAGGGACGTGCGAGAAATTAGAGCAAGGGGAGCGACATTCCTGAGGCCTTCGTCACGACTCTCCGAACATCGGTAACTTCGCCACTACCGGCTTCGCCTTTACAATATTCAGATGCGTCTGGAACTCGCGATCTGGTCTCTTTGCAAATCGTTCAGGATCGCGATGCTGGTCTGTGGTATCTGCCTGCTCATCGGACAATCCGCGACGGCCCAGCAGCTTCGCACTAACGAGCATTCGTCGGCCGATTCGAAGTTGACGGATGGCTCGAATCCAACCGTGGCTGCTCTTCCCGCTCCGCCGACGGCTCCTTCGACACACGCCTTCTGGGACCGTACGAATCTTGCGCTCTTTTCCGGAATTGCAATAACCCGGGGCATGGATTACGCGTCCACGCGCAACTTCCAGGCCCGTGGGAGACAGGAGATTCTCCTCCCCGAGGAGGTGGTCAATAATTCGGCAGGATTCGCCAGCCTGGAGGCAGCCGCGACCATGACCTCTGTAGGCATCTCTTACATTCTCCATCGCACCGGTCATCACACGCTCGAGCGCTGGATGTCGATTGGCCACATCAGTGTGACCGGCTTTGGCGACGTCCGTAACTATGCACTTGAGTCCAGGCATCCATGAATGAACCTTCACCACCTTCGGGTGCCAAAATACTTCCTCACGCCGATTGCGTTGTACCTTCCCCACGGGCCGTTGTTGCCCAAATCCGCCGGTCCCAGATTGCGGTCGCGCGCACCCAACCGGTCAAACAGGAAGTGCTGGGTTACGCGGAATTCGAATCCCTTGGCGATATAAACTCCCAATCCCCACGAATGCTCAATGCCGATCGCATCCCATGACCAGGTATAAAGATTCTGCGGAACGTTCTTGCCAAACAAGAATGCAGGCTGTCCGAAAAACATGACTCTGCGGAACTGGCCTTTGCCAAAGGGACGCACTTCCAAAAGTCCTGAGATCATATAGCGAGCGAACATACTGCAAGGGGCATTCACGCCTCCGTAGCTGCCGGCGTTTCCAGCACACAGGTTTGGATCGATCTCATTGTGCGGAGGGGCGATTTCAAACTGCGCCCAACCGTAAAACGTATCGTGAGGAAAAAACATACGGTCCGATTTGCTGGTCACCGTTTCTGTTTGTGCCTGTGACGCTGCGGGCAAGATTAGACATAGGACTGTCAACAGTAGCAGCCGTTTCATGTGGCCTCCGGGAAGAGTGTTCTTTATTCGTGCGGGGAAAGTCTCGATCTAACTATTTGCTGGACCTCCGACTATCGCAGATTATTCTCGGAGCCTCCTGTCCAGCCTCGTATGTGTCTGCTTTTGGAAGAGACACATTGTACCTCACCAGCACTTGGGTTCTAGTGCTTGTCTAGGTTTCGAGCGGCAATTGGACAACCGCTTCGCAGCCTTGGCCTTCGGTGCGATTGTGCAGCGAAACGCTTCCCCCGTGAGCCTCGGCAATTTGCCGGCTCAAGGCTAAGCCGATGCCGGACCCACCGGGCTTGGTAGTGAAGAAGGGTACGAACAAATTCGACGGATTAGCGATTCCGGGACCTTCGTCCTGCACAAACAGATGAAGCCAACTTCCGTTCCTGGACCAACCCACTCGGACCTCCCCCCCGTTTTCGAGCGATGCGTCAACCGCGTTGCGGATCAGGTTGATCAGCAACTGCTGCAGTTGGTCGGGATCGGCATCCAGCGTGACCTCCGGCCCTGGCTCTATCGTTACTGCAATACGTCTTTCCAAGGCAGCTGCAGAACTGACGAGTGTATTTATTGGCGTAGAGCGAAGCTGAGGCTTCGGCAGACGAGTTAGCCGAGAATAGTCGCGCATGAACCGGCTGAGAGCGTCTGAACGATCGACAATCACGCGCAGCCCGCGGCGCAAATCGTCTTCCCAATCGGCAGCGCGAACCTCCCGTTTCATAATGTCTTCAAGACTGCCCGCAATCGAGCAAATCGGAGCCAGGGAATTATTCAGTTCATGGCCGAGCACTCGCACCAGGCGTTGCCAGGCTTGCCGCTCTTCCTCACGCAAAGCGCGGCTTAGGTCGGCAATCACAATCAGGTAATGCGGCTTGCCGCCCTGCCGAAATGTCGAACGGCGAACCCCCCAGCGGCCCGAATGCCCGGGAAAATTCTTTTCGAGCGTGCGCGCTGATTCTCCGTCGAGGCATTCCGACAGGCCCAAGTCCCCGGCGCTCTTTCCCAGCAGACGCTCTGCATTCTGGGCCATTACGCGTTCGCCGGCGCGGTTCACCAGCCGCAACTTGCGGTCGCCATCAAAGGCAAATACAGCAACGTCAATTTCAGTCATCACCGTGGTGAGCAGCGCGCTGGCTTCCATGGCGCCGAGGCGCTGCTCGCGCAACATTTCCGAGAGCGCATTGACCTCGATCATCAGTTCGCCCAGAGCATCTCCCATTTTTGCGCCGCGGACCCGAAACGAAAAATCCCCCTCGCGTAGCGCAGACTGCATGTTGGAAAGAGTCTGCAAGGGCCGGACCACGGCTGACCGCAGCGCGAAGGCAAAACCCAACCAGATCATCACGACGAGAAATGTGAGGCTCCAGCGCGTGCTGGATTCGTGATCGCCGGTCCAGAGCAGCACGAGTGCGAGCGCGACCCCGACGGCACCGGAAGCCAAGGTCAACAGCAGAATCCGGTTTTCGTGGCTCAAGCGGTGTTTGGATTTTCTTGGTGGATGGGCTCGAGACTCCGGCCGAGACGACGGGCCTGTCGGCGCCGCCGCATCCCGAGCGTGATTAGCTGCTTCCGATTCCATATTTCTGCAGCCGTCTGTAGAGCGCGCTCCGGCTCAGACCCAGCGCGTCGGCTGCCTGACTGATGTTTCCACCATAACGGTCGATGGCTTTGCGGATCAACAGGGACTCCACCTCTTCCAGGCTGAGATCCTCCATCCGCTGCGTGCTCTCGCGCGGATTCCGCAGGCTCAAGTCGCTGACTCGTACCAGGTCTCCGCTTGAAAGCAACACTGCGCGCTCAATCGCGTGGTCCAGTTCACGCACGTTCCCAGGCCAAGAATACTCCAACATCGCCTGCATGGCAGACGGATCCAGCGTTTTAGCCGGTTTGCGATAGCGTTCAGCGTAGCGGTTCAAAAAATACATGGCAAGCTGCGAGATGTCCTGTCGGCGCTCCCTCAACGGCGGAACATGGACCTCGACCGTGTTCAGGCGGAAAAGAAGATCTTGTCGAAAGCGCCCCGCATCCACTTCCGCATTAAGGTTGGCATTGGTCGCAGAAATAATTCGCACGTCCACGCGGCGGGTTTGCGAAGAACCTACTCGCTCCATCTCTCCGCTTTCGAGGACCCGCAGCAGCTTGGCCTGCTGGGAAAGTGGAACGTTTGCAATCTCGTCCAGAAAAAGCGTTCCCCCATGCGCCAATTCAAAGCGACCAATCCGGTCCGTCCTGGCATCCGTGAAAGCTCCTTTTACGTGCCCGAACAACTCACTCTCAAAAATTCCCTCCGGCAAGCCGCCGGTATTCACCGCGACCAGAGGACGAGAGGCGCGGCTGGAAAGCGCATGCAGAGTCCGAGCTACGACCTCCTTTCCGCTGCCGTGTTCTCCCGTAATCAGAATGTTAGCGTCGGATGGACCAACGTTCGTGATCAGTCGTAACACCGGTTGCATCGCCTCTGAGTTGGCGATGAACTTGGGCAATCCTTCGGCCCGCAACAAACGGTTCTCCGCTTCGAGCCGCTGGCCACGCCTTAATGCTCCACTCAACTCAACCTGAGTGCGCAACACGGAGAGCAGGCGCGCGTTCTCCCACGGCTTTTGGATGAAGTCGCGAGCACCCCGCCGCATCGCCTCGACCGCCACATCCACGCTTCCCCATGCCGTCATGACGATCACCGGCAATGTACTGTCATTTGCCTGAATTCGTGAAAGCAGGTCGAGACCCTCCTGACCAGAGGTGGTATCGCGGGTGTAATTCAGATCGATCAGCACGGCATCGAACTCCCGCGATTCGAGCGCGTCCAGCACGCCTGTGGGCGACGTCACGGCTTCAATCGTGAAACCTTCCGGCTTTAGCAGCAGACGCAAAGCCTCAAGTACGTCTCGCTGATCGTCGGCGATCAGCAGCCGGGCACCGGAACTAGAACTCGTAGCCATACTCATAGAGGATAACGCCATCGTCGCCATATCATCTCAATCCTGATGCGCGGAGCTCGCCGCCGAAGAGCTAATTGCTTTGCGGCCGCGACTCGTCAACTCCCGCATCCTTCCTGGGAGCGACCCCGGCGAAATGCGGGGTCTGTTGCACTTCGCCGCGCACCGCCTCTTCAATCTCGATGCCGGCGTGTGCCAACGTCAAACCCGTGGCGCGATCCAGCTCCACAATCGATTTTTCGTAGGTCGACATGGCTTCCACAAAATTCGATTCAGCCTGCGCCAGATCGCGGTTCGCCTGCAGCACCAAGTTGCTGGTGGAAGCGCCCAAAGCTTTCTTCTTTTGCTCAACATCGAAAGTTTGCTGCGCCAGGTCACGAGCCTTGCGAGCGGATTCGACTCGCGACCGGTTTTGCAGCAAAGCGAATTGTGCGTTGCGCACTTCGATCCCGATCTGGTTCTGTAGCTGCTGCAGATGCAGCTGGGCCTGTCGATATTCCAGCTGAGAGCGGATCTGGTCAGCCTGCGCTCCGCGGTTACGTAGAGGAATGTTTATGTTGATCCCGACAGCATAGTCAGGAGAATTATTCTTGACTAAGGCCGAAAGCGCATCAGAAAGTCCCGTGGGGGGAATCGGACCGACGGGAGGACCGTTGTAACCCAGATTCTCCAGCCCCGCTAATCCATAAGTCCCGTACCATGCGACCAGATCGACGACTGGTTTCATGGCATTGGCAGTAGCTTTGCGCGTGATTTCGCGGTTGGTCAGATCCATGCGCGCCTCCGCCAGCTCCGGCCGATGCGCCTGCGCGTCGCTAATCAGATCCTGCATGGGCGTCACTGGCTCTCTGTCAGAAATGCTCATGGTGTCCGTGGGAACCACCGACGCCGAGGCCAGAACCGGATCGCTGAGATCTCTCGTAATCGCGTTCTTGATCAACAATTCCTGTAATTGCAGGCCGTTTTGCGAAAGCAGCAAATCCTGACTCCGGGCTGCTTCTTCGCTCTCGGCTTTCATTACTTCCATGGGTGCGATCGCGCCAATCTTCACCTGTTCCCGGTCGTCGGAAAGCGTCTTCTCCGCCAGTTCGAGCGAACGCTCTTTGACCTTAACGTCTTCATACGCATTAACCAGATCCCAGTAAATGTTTTGAATTTGTGAAACCGTAGCGATGACTTGACCGCGGAACGCCACATCGGAAATCTCGCGGTTGTTGCGGGCAATGTGGATGTACCGCAAGTTGGGCCCGAAGCCAAATCCGGAGAGCAAGTGCTGCCGCAAAGTAAAGCGGAAGCTGCTGTCGACTTGCGGAGAAAGAATGCTAAAGAGACTGTTGGTGGTGATGCGGTCGTTGTTAAACCCAACCGTCATCAGGGTTCCCGTCGCAAAGCCTTGCTGATAGCTGAAATCGGCAAGCCCGGTATTTTGCTGCAAGGACTGTACGCCGTACAGAACAGTGCTCGACTGCGGAAACGTAGCGTGATCGATGTTCATACCTCCCACGATGACGGGATCGTAAGAATCAATCGGCGCACCGGTACCTAACGTCGACTGTACCAGACCCAAAGCGCCTGAGCCCGCGCCCCCTGCACCTCCTGACGTTCCACCTGCTCCGGCTCCGGGAGCGCCGCTGCCAAAGCCGCCAATGCCGCCTCCCGGCGTTCCCTGCACCAGACCCGTAGCCACGCCGCGAACGCTCTCTCCAGACTTGGCGCGCATGATATCGGTGTCAGCAATCGAAAGATTGAAACGAGCAATTGCCAAATCGAGATTGTTCTCCAGTGCCAGCGTGACCGCGTCCGGCAGCGATAGCCTCAGCTTGCCGTTCTTCAGTAGGGACTCAACCCGTGGGGTATTCCCGAACGAAGGCGGAGGCACCTCATGCGCCACATAAGGACCAATAAAGTAAGGGAAATGCGAGGCAGGCTTTGAATAGTCGATCAGATTCTGCGCAGTGGTCCCAAGCCCCGCCAGAAAGAGCCCTAGCGACACCGTTACTTTCAGAAGCATCCGCATCCTATGGCGATCCCTATAGCCAACCATGCCCAGTCCGTTCATGACTCTCCTATCCTGAATTCAAATCTTCATTCGTATCGCAGCGCCACCACAGGATCGACCTTTGTGGCTCGGCGGGCTGGCCAGTAGGCGGCGAACAGCGCCACGGTGAGCAGCAGGAAAGGTACAAAGACAAGCGTTGGCCAATCGAAACGGCTGACCTGGTAAAGGCTTGCCTGAAGCAGTCGCGAGGCAAACACGGACAGCAAGAAACCGATTCCGCAGCCTCCCGCCGCCAACAGAGCTGCGCGTTTCAGCACTTGCCAACAGATGCTGGTCCGGTCCGCGCCCAGCGCCATGCGCACTCCGAATTCCCGCGTCCGCTCCGCGACCAAATAAGAGATCACTCCAAAGAGGCCAATGGCTGCCAGAAGCATTGCGACGACTGCAAAGCTGCCCAACAGCAATACCGTGAAACGACGCTGTGCCAGGGACTCTGAAACCAGCTTTGATAGCGTGGTCGTGTTGTAGATTGGGAGATCCTTGTCGACCGCCCAGACCTGCTGTTGTACTTCCTGAAACAATCCCTCGTCCTGGTCTTTACCCCGCAACACAAACGCCGTGCGCCCGCTCGCGCCGCTTTCTACCTGAAACATCGAGGTGTAGATCATCGGAGGCGGGTCGGCATCCAGCGCCGAAATATGGACATCCGAAGCGACGCCAGTAATCGTGAAGAAGGCTCGATCACCCCACTGGAATCGCTGTCCGACGGCGCTCCGGCCAGGAAAATACTCCTTTGCCAACTTCTCGCTGATGATGGCGACGTTCGGAGTGTCGGGCCGATCTTGCTCGGTGAAATCCCTGCCTTCGAGCAACGAGATTCCCATGGAACGAAAGTAGCCGGGGCTGACCAAAGAGTTCTCCGCCCAGTGATAGTCATTTGCAGGAGCATGCTCCAGTCGAAAACCAATCTGCCGTGCGTCGCTCAGCGGAAGATGACTTGCCGTCGCCACCGCCGTCATTCCCGGCAAGTACGAAAGACGATCGAGTAACTCTTTCTGCGCAGCCTGTCTTTTCATTGGATCCGGGTAGCGTGCCCTGTCGAACAGGGTTCGCACGACAAATACCCCCCTCGGATCGAATCCAAACGGCGAGTCCACCAATCTTACGAAGCTCCGCAGCAGCAATCCGCCGGCGATGAGCAGGACCATGGCTGCGGCAATCTCAACCGTCGCCACCGAGTTCTGCAGCTTCTGCGTACCTCGCGCCGGACCAGCCTGAGTCGATTCCTTCAAACACGCTTGCGACGTCACATGAGCGAGCCGCCACGCAGGCACGAAGCCGAAGAGAAGTGCGGTCACGACGGAAAGTCCCAGCATGAACAACAAGACATTGGGATGCAGCATTACGTCATGCAGGCGGGGAACGTCCGCCGGCCCGAACCGTCGGAGTCCCGCTATCGATACCGCCGAAACGATGACGCCGGCGCTCGCCCCGCAGACGGACAGCAATACACTTTCCACCAGGCACTGCCGCACAAGGCGCGCCGGGTTGGCGCCGATGGCGCTCCGCACCGCCATTTCCCGGCTGCGATGGCTAGCGCGGGCCAGGAGCAGATTAGCAACATTGGCGCACGCAATAATCAACACGCATGCAACCGCCAGGATCAGCAGGATGACAAGCGGCCTGGCTTTTTCCACCGCACGCCCCGCAAAGGCATGGGCTTTGGGCACCACGCGCACCGTCCCGGAATAGCCATACTCCTGCATGAATCCGATCGCAATATTCTCGACATCCTTCTGCGCCTGTTCTTTGCTGACGCCCGGCTTCAGGCGCCCGATCAGGCCAACGCCAAACTCTCTGGTGCGATTCTCGGGGCTGAGGAGGTCTGGCTCGAACGCGAGCGGCACCCACAAATCCGCCATTTCGGACAGCGGCGCTCCATCGAAAGGAAAGCGGAATGAGGCCGGCATCACTCCGATTACCGTGTACGGTTTTTCATCGAGCTTTACCATCTGCCCCAGAATGTTGGGATCGCGGCTGTACTGGTGCTCCCAAAGTGCGTGCGAGAGAACAACAACGCTACTCGAACCGTACCGATCTTCTTCCGTTGTAAAGCCGCGCCCCAACTCTGGCGAGACTCCGAGCAAAGGAAATGCCGACGCTGACAAAGCAGCAGCGTTCACGCGCAAAGGCTGACCAGCGCCCGTCAAATTGAAGCCCGCACTCTCATACGCCGCAACCTGCGAGAAAGAACGATTGCGGTCCCGATAGTCTTGGTACTCCCCTGCCGAGACTCCGATTTCGTCAGTTGACATTCCCGGCAAAGTTTCCGAGACGAGCACAAGCTTCTCAGGCTCGCGATAAGGAAGAGGCCGGAGAAGGACCGTATCCACCACGCTGAATATCGCAGTGCTCGCTCCAATCCCGATAGCCAAGGTCAGCACTGCAATCGCGGTGAAACCTGGATTCCTGGCCAACATGCGCCAACCGTATCGGATGTCTTGTAACAAAGTCTCCATTTGTTATGTCGATTGCGGAGCGCCCACCACTGGAGTTGCCTCTGCACTTGCCGGATCTTTCACGATCCAGCCGTCGAATAGCTGGATCGTCCGATCGCTGAAAGCGGCGTTGGCATCGGAGTGCGTGACTTGAATGATCGTGGTTCCCTGGTCATTCAGCTTCTTGAACAATTCCATAATTTCCTTTGCCTGGCTGGAATGCAGGTTGCCTGTGGGCTCGTCCGCGAGAATCAATTTCGGATTGCCCACAACCGCTCGCGCCACTCCTACCAGTTGTTGCTGTCCGCCCGAAAGCTGATTAGGAAACAAATCTTTCTTGCCCACGATTTGAAATCGGTCCAGGATCTCGGCCACCATGCTGGCGCGCTGCGAGCGGGAAATGTTGCGGTAAGAAAGCGGCACGTCCAGGTTTTCGTACACCGTAAGGTTGTCCAGCAGATGGTAGCTCTGGAAAACGAATCCGATATATTTGCGATTCAGCTCTGAACGCTTCTTCCGGTCAAGCTGGTGTACCGCGTGCTCAAAAAGAAAATACTCACCTGCCCAACTGTCATCGAGCATGCCAATAATGCTCATCAGCGTGGACTTCCCCGATCCCGAAGGCCCCATAATCGTGATGAACTCACCTTCCCGAATGTCCAGACTGATGCGCCGCAGAACATAAGTGACTCCCGCACCGGTCTTGTAAGTACGCTCGATGTTGCGGAGCTGAATCATTTCTTCTCCCTGGACTTCACTCCATCAATTCACCTCGACGCTCTCCTCGACTACCCGTCCGTCAAACATGTGGATGGTGCGCTCGGCATGACGCGAGAAGCGCGGGTCGTGCGTCACCATGCAGATGGTCGCGCCTTCGCGATGCAAATCGCGCAACAAATCCATCACTGCTTCGGCGTTGCGAGAATCCAGGTTTCCAGTGGGCTCGTCAGCCAAAAGAATCGCGGGCGTACCCGCCAACGCGCGCGCCACCGCGACCCGCTGCTGCTGGCCACCAGAAAGCTGCGAAGGATAGTGCTTGGTCCTGTGGTTCATCCCTACGCGCTCCAGGGCATTGTGTACTCGCTCTTTCCGTTCGTTCGCGGCCATGCCGCGATATGTGAGCGGGAGTTCGACGTTCTCGTAGACTGTCAAATCGCCGATCAAGTTAAAACTCTGGAAGATGAATCCGATCTCGCGATTGCGGATGCGCGAACGCTCACTGATGTTGAGATTCGCGGCGGCGTGCCCATTGAGCACGTAGGTTCCGTCCGTCGGAGAATCGAGCAGGCCAATCAGCGCCAGCAGCGTTGACTTGCCCGAGCCCGACGGCCCGGCAATCGCCACATATTCTCCCTTGCGAATCTCCATGTGAATCCCGGACAACGCATGGGTCTCCACCTCGTCCGTGAAGAAAACTTTGGTGATGTTTTGCATGCTAATGATCGTTCCAGCGTCAGCCATCTAAGTTCCCTTCCCTTTTTCAGCGCTCACGTCTATTCCAGACGAACGCGATCGTAAGAATCCCAGCGAGACATGTCGGAGAGAATGACTTGGTCGCCTTCCTTCAGTCCTTGCAGAATCTCAACCGTATTCACCGAGCTGCGTCCCAGCTTGACCTGTGCGCGCACCGCGTTATTTCCGTCGGGCTCCAGCTTGAACATTCCCACCGTGCTCTGTTCCTGCCCAAAGGCCGGCCGTCCCACGTACAACACGTTGTCCATTTTCTCCAGATCGATGGTCCCATCCACGCTAAGATCCGGCCGCGCACCCTGCGGAAGTTTGGCATCCAGTGTCACGTCTACGGTCACCGTCCCATTCACTACAGACGGATCAATGCGCACAACGTGACCAGGAATTACTCCGTTATGTGTATCCACGGAGGCCGGCTGTCCGATCTGAATATCTTTGGCTTGCGTTTCTGCAATTTTCAATTCAGCCTTCAACCGCTGCGGCTGGACCACCTTCGCGAGCGTGGTACCGGGCGTCACGAATTGTCCGATCTTCAGAGTCTGTTCCTGCAGGACTCCGTCGATCCCGGCACGCACTCGCAGATGATCGAGTTGGCTCTGCTTCAACTGTGCCAGGGCACGAAACTCTTCTACTTCAGCCTGTTTCGCCTGCAGTTGCGTTTTGAGCACCTCACTGCTATTGACCAACCTCTGCTTCTCGATGTCGTTTTGCGTAGACAACTGCTCCGCTTTCTGGTTGGAAACTTTCATGCTGAGCTGCGAGATGACGCCGAGCTTGGCCAATTCAGAATCGATGTCGGACTGCATCCTAGCTTGGCTGTATTCCGATTGCGCCTGCGCCGAAAGAGATTTTTGCGCCAGCACCTGGCTGGCGAGTGCCACTTCCAGGTTTTTGTAATCGGCTTCAGCTGCTTTGAGCTTCCACTGCGCATCGAGCGCTTCTTGCGTCAACTGAGGATTGCTGAGCTCGAGCAGGATCGTGTCGGCTTTTACTTGCGCCCCAGGAAGTTCGAGGATTTTATCGACGCGACCTTCAGTGATCGCTGGAAGGAACTGGATCGAACCTTCCATCGGGACCAGTGTTCCCAGACCGCGCACCTGCCGCAACACCGACCCGCGTTTCACCGTGTCCACCCAGACCGTAGACCGCTCAACCGTGGGGGCGGCGGGCTTTAGCCGCGACAGGCCCATGGTCACCAGCGCGACCAGCACGACTCCGACAGCCGCATAGATGATCTGGCGGCGACGACGCTGACCGGCAACCGATGGGCGAGCAATATCCATTTGCCTTAAAGAATGGCACGCGCACAGCCACTGTGCTGGCCGTGTAAGCTACGTGTCTCCATATGCTTACCACCAAACAAAGCGTCGTTCAACGAAGTCGTTCTGTTCATTCATGGGAAGGAAGTGTCCGAATACGAACAGTGTCTGCCGCCACTGTAGAGACGTAATTAGCTACGTCTCTGCCGCTAACCCTTTGTCGTTCCGAGGAGCGGAGCGACGAGGAATCTGGGTTTCGCCCGGTCACGCAAAACCCAGATCCCTCGCTTCGCTCGGGATGACAAATAGTGCGCCTCCCATCCTGCTACAATCTCCCCGCGCCCCGAGCAATCCCAAAAACTGCTGCTATGGACTTCGATCAGCTCGAAACTTTTCTCGAAGTTGCGCGGCTCAATTCTTTCTCCCGTGCCGCAGAGAGGCGTTTCCGCACCCAGCCCGCAATCTCGTCACAGATTCGCTCTCTCGAAGAGGAAGTCGGTGCGAAGTTGTTAGACCGCTCCGGCGGCAAGGTCTCAGTCACCGCATCGGGAAAACTTTTCCAGAAATTTGCCGAACAAATGGTTGGATCCCGCAAGGCCATGCTGGCCGGCATCGCCGAAACCGAGCGCGTGCCTCGCGGCCAGATTGTCGTCGGCGCCAACGAAGGCACCTGCCTTCATATTCTGCCCGAGGTTTTCGCCGAGTTCAAAAAGCAATACCCCGACGTCAGCGTGAATATCAAACGCGCAGACTATGCCAAAATTCTGGAATCGGTGGTCGATAACTCCGTGGACTTCGGCATCGTTTCGCTGCCCGTGACCGACGCCCGGCTGACCGTCGTCCTGATTCATCGCGACGAACTCGCGATTATCGCTCCGCCGCAGCATCCGTTGGCCAAAAAGAAATCAGCCACCATTGCCGAGGCTGCGAAGTTCCCTTTGGTCGTGCCCAAGATCGGACATACTCGCGACGCGCTGGAGAATCTTTTCTACGAACGCAAACTCAAGCCGCACTACACCATGGAACTTGACTCCAGTGAACTGCTGAAGCGCTTCGTAGCCGCGGACGCCGGTGTGGGCTTTATCGCCCGCTCCAATGTGCTGGAGGATATACGCGCCAACGCGCTGGCAGTCATCGCCATCTCCGACGCCACGATTCGCCGCGATCTCGCCCTGGTCTTCCGCAAAGACAAAGCCCTAAGCCGTGCCGCGCTCGCGTTCATCGACATCGCGGTAAGAATCAAGGGCGTGGATGCCGCTGCTGGTAGGGACTAACGGTTAAGTAATGACCCGGGTTCACGTCCGTTCTTTGGATGATCAGTCCCGGATGTCCCCGGACTTAGAATTTAAGTCGTTCCCCGGTCTGAGTCAAAAGCCCCGCCCTCTCGCAAAGAACGCGAGAAGGGCAGGGCACCCGCCTTTTATGGATAGGGAAAGCGTGGGCCAGCCCCCGATAGCGTCTACTCACTCCTTCCGCCGCCAGATGCAAAGTCTGGGCCATGCCAAAAACAGTGAGACACAGTCCGGCTTCCCTCAAGGCTCGAACACATCCACTCTCATTGAGCGCGAGTCGGCTGTCGTTTCGCAACCACCTAGGCGAAATGAGTCTACACAGCCCAAATACACCGTGATCGTGTGATCGTTTGAGCTGGAATTTGTCACGGTCGCCACCACAGAAGCGGGAAAGCTTTGACGGAGGGGGAGGCCCTTCAATGTCGTGGCATTGTCTTGAAAAATGTACGTGCCGTCGGCGGCGGTGGGTCCTATCGTCGGTGCGGCTCCGTCAACCAAGAACTGGTAAAAAGTTGGCCATCCGTTGTTCAGGGAGATTTTCGCGTCGAGCGAAATATGGAAAGTGCATGTCTGCCCGATAGCCGCTGGGCAAGTGACCGGGATCGCGGCGAATATAGGAGCTCTCGAACGACAACCGGACTGTCCGCACCGGGCGGTTGCAACCTGTTTGTTGACGACGAAAGTGGTGGTCATCAGGGTCTCGTTACTAATTACAGTCTGGGCGGTCGCAGCCGGTGCGGCCAATCCTGCAACCAAAGCCAGTCCGGCGACAATTTCAAATAGGTGTGGGAATCTCATACTGCCTCCTCAGAATGTTCGCAGATCGGGCTACGAGTTTACCACGTTCCGCCGCTCTGCCGACCCCTGCGTGTGACCCTTTCGAGTGACCAGCCAGTCCAGAACTCATGGTCTCCTTTATCTCTTGCGCCTCGAGCGCGTCGATAACTTGGGAGCGTATCGCATCCCGCCGGAGACCGGCATTCTCATCCCATCTGTTAACGTCACTTGAGAAATCGCTGCTTGACTCTTTGATCAGAGGGAACGGATAATGAACCACTCTCGGAGGGAGCTATGAAACGCCCTTCTCGGCCACGTACGCCTGTTCAGTTCTCTGATTCAACCCGTCATCAACTCAACATGTACGCCGTTGCAGCAGGAGCAGCCGGCGTAGGAATGCTGGCATTGGCGCAGCCGTCTGAGGCGAAAATCGTTTACACGCCGGCAAATGTGCAGATCGTGGGAAAGATGAACCTCGATCTCAACCACGACGGAATCCCTGATTTCGAGTTCTGCGCCTTTGGTGACTCCGTGTCCTCCTCGTACTGTTCTAAGCAAGGGGGCAGTAGAACATTGGCGAGGAAACATCTGCCCAGCCCCTTTTTTGACGATTTATCGATTTTTCCGGCGAACTCACATAACGAAATCTGGGGACATTTGACTTTTCGCCAGAGTCCGGCCGCCGCCGCCCTCCCTGCCGGGGTCCGTATAGGTTCCAAGGGAAAGTTTTCACCAGGCCACCGTCTGATGGCCACGTGGGGAAGCGCGTCTGGCCAAACATACTACGGTGGCCCTTGGAAGAACGCGCAGCATCGATATCTTGGGCTGAAGTTCATCATCAAGGGAAAGGTTCACTATGGCTGGGCGCGGCTCGACATCCACTGGCACCCCAAAATCTCGGCTACCCTGACTGGCTACGCCTACGAAACGATCCCCGGCAAGTCAATCATCACTGGCAAGACGAAAGGTCCCGACGACCAGAGCAGGCTCCAACAACCAAGTCCTACAGCTCTCGCTGCACCCCCCAAACCGGCCACACTGGGACTGCTGGCGCTGGGAGCGGGCGGATTGTCTGTCTGGCGGCGAGAATCAGTGGGTTCTCTGGGGGCTGGCCCATGCTTTCACCACACATAAAAGCGGGTGCCCTGCCCTTCTCGCGTTCTTTGCGAGAGGGCGGGGCTTTTAGTTGCAATCGCGGCGGCGGACCACCGGATGCACGCCGAGCTGCTCACGACGACGCCTGTCCAGCGAGATTCAATCTCAACCACCCGTGACATAGTGCCGGGGACTGCTCCACGTCCAATCCTCGGAACGCGCGACCAGCCCGCGTTGTACTGGGTTACCGTGCATGTAATCCAGCTTTTCCATCAGTTTCTGCTCGCGGTAAACGTTGAAGTTGTAGTACCGGTGTTGCCAGAAGGGGGTTGTGGCCTTTAAAAGCCCCGCCCCCTCGCAAAGAACGCGAGAAGGGCAGGGCACCCGCTTTTGTGTGTGGATCGAGTGGTCCTGTTGTGAAAAAGTGGCTAAAACGCTCTGGTGCCGAAAAGTTGTCAAGCCCCCTGAAGCGCCCATTTTCTCCCAAGCTGCTGATTCGGATGGAAATATAAATCTCAAAATTTGGCGGGTTTACCCCCTCCAATTTGCTAGTCTGGAAGTAGAAGCAAATTCAACAGGCGCGACCGGAAATCCGGCTCGCGCCTTTTTTATTGGAGTCCAATTGAAAAAGAAATCACGGAAGTCACTCGATCAGCCGCTGCAGGTCGCGCCCCTAGTGCGCGGACCGTTGGACGCTAAACAGAAAGGCGAGGTGGGCGAACTCGCGTTCCTGCACAAAGCAGCAAGCCTGGGGTTTGGCGTGGCTCAGCCCCATGGAGACAGCGAACTCTACGACTTCATCCTCGACTCAGGGGAGCGCTTCTGGCGGGTGCAGGTGAAGTCGATATACCTGTTCTCCTCCCGCTACGGCTACCGAACTCGAAGCACGCATAGCGGTAATACTCATTACACGGCTGAGGAAATTGACTTCCTAGTCGCTTATATTGTTCCGCGGAAAATCTGGTATGTGATCCCAGTGGACTGCGTACCAGCCTCAGCTTCTGTCAGCTTTTATCCTTCGGGCCACACAAGGGGTGTCGACCGCATGGAAGTATTTCGTGAAGCTTGGCATCTGTTGGCGCCGGGAGCGGACTTGCCCGAACCCCGGACACCGCGCCGCACCCCTCCAAATCTCCATCACAAGCGTTTCGTCAAATAGGGAGCGTCGGGGCAGGCACCCATGGTTTGGGATAGAATCTTTTCGCGTGCGAATCTCAGGATTTCAGTGGTTGGTGCTCTCGTGTCTCTGTTTATCCTCGGCGCTCGCTCAGACTCCGGGGAAGACCAGCCCCAAAGAACTCCCGCCCTCAGCGTTCAAACTTATTTCCGTCACGGCCACCGGGACCCAGCGCTACAAATCCGAAGAAATCGTTGCTGCGAGCGGCCTGCAGATCGGGCAAGCCGTGAGCGAAGACGACTTTAAAAAGGCGGCACGGCTGCTTAGCGACACCGGCGCCTTTAGCGATGTCCTCTACAGCTTTCAGTACTCCGCCGATGGCACCAAGCTTGAGTTGCAGCTCCACGATGCCGAGCCGTTCGTTCCCGTTCGCTTCGACAATCTGGTCTGGTTCTCGGATCAGGAGCTGCTTGAGCAGCTCCATGCCGCGGTTCCGCTGTTTCAAGGGCAACTCCCTGTCGCCGGCGAACTGGCAGATCAGGTTTCCAACGCCCTGCAAGGCTTGCTGATCGCACACAACGTGCAAGGCGAGGCCAACTATCTGCGCGCCGGGCCCGAGGATGGCCCAGTCGAAGCTTTCATTTTCACGGTTGTGGGTCCTCAGATTCACATTCGCAACATTGCATTCGACGGAGCCGGTGAGGCTGAATTGCCTCTCCTTGAATCCGCGGCCAAAAAGCTGCCGGGCAGTGATTTCTCGCGGTCGCAACTTCGCACGCAGGAGGACAAGAACTTTCTTCCGATTTACCTGCAACGAGGATATTTGAAGGCGACATTCGGCGATGCGCAGGCCAAGGTTGTTGAAGGCACACCGCAAGAAACTACCGTGGATGTGACTTTCCCCGTCGATCCCGGACGCCAATACAAACTGGCTGCAATTGAGATAGACGGGTACAAGTCGTTTTCCGCCGAGACGCTGCGACAGCTGATGCACGCTGAAATGAATCAGCCAGCGAATAGGGTTCAACTCGATATCAATATAGAAGCCATGAAGAAACTCTACGGCACGCGCGGATACATGGCAGCGAGCATTCAACCAGAAACGGAACTCGACGATACGAATTCTACGGTGAGATACGTGCTCCGCGTCCAGGAGGGCGAAGTTTACTCCATGGGAGATCTCGAAATCCGGGGCCTCGACTCGCGTATGACTGCGCGCCTGGAGGACGATTGGAGATTACGCGGCGGCGATCCCTATGACTCCAGCTATCCCAAACAATTTCTGGACCGGGAGGACAAAGAGATCTCGGTACTGTCCGACTGGGACGTCAGCGTGCGCGAATCGCTCAATCATAACGAGCACACGGTCGACGTGACCCTGCGCTTCAATCAAAAACCGCGATAACTGCGGCGAAAATCCTTGACGCGCACTGCTATCGCCTTTCAAATGGAGACATCTAACCAGCAGCGGCATACTTGATTCAAAAGGAGAGAGGGTTTGATGCGATTTACGCGGAAGTTTGCAGTTTCTCTGACCAGCGTTCTGTTGGGCGCAGCTCTAATTCCAGCCACATTCGCGGCCAAAGTCGAAACCTTGACGGGAACAGTAAGCGATGCCATGTGCGGGGCCAAACACATGATGGAGGGCGACGATGCTGCCTGCCTCCGCGCCTGCGTGCAAAAGGGCTCAAAGTACGCCCTGGTCGTGGGCGGAAAAGTTTACACCCTCGATACCAAGGACAAAGCTACGCTGGACAAGCTCGACAAGCTGGCAGCGGGCAAGGCCACGGTAAAGGGCGAAGTCGATGGCGACACCATAGAAGTCAATTCAGTCGCGGCTGCTAAGTAGAATCGGCTTTCCGGATCCAGGCAGGCGGAAATCCACGTCCGGGTTTCCGCCAAACTTTTTCGTCCCCGCGAACCAATTTTCATATTCCCTTTACAATTCGCTATGTTAGATTTGACAACTCATCTAACTCTCGGAGGAACAACGAATTGCCCAGAGACATGGTGCCGAAGAAGATATTCTTCACAAAGGGGGTCGGCAAGCATCGCGAGCGCCTTACTTCGTTTGAGCTGGCACTGCGGGACGCCGGCATCGCCGCACAGAACCTGGTTCGCGTTTCATCGATTTTCCCGCCGCAATGCAAGCTGGTGCCGCGCTCCCAAGGGCTGAAGTATCTGAGCCCGGGGGAGGTGGTTTTCGCGGTCGTAGCTGAGAACTCTACTCGCGAACCCCATCGCTTGCTTGCGGCCAGTATTGGCGTGGCCATTCCGGCCGACCGCAACACTTACGGTTACCTCAGCGAGCACCATTCTTTTGGCGAGACGGACGACTCGGCGGGCGAGTACGCGGAGGAACTCGCGGCGGAGATGTTGGCTACGACGCTCAACGTGGAGTTCGATCCTGACCGCTCGTGGGACGAGAAGAAAGAGATTTATCGGATTTCGAATAAGATCGTGCGGACGGCGAACATTACTCAGTCCGCGGTTGGGGATAAGCGTGGGTTGTGGAGCACCGTTATTGCTTCGGCTGTGTTGATTTTCGACTAGAACAGAAGGGTCTTTCGCCCCGCTGGGGCTCGTCAGTTTCTCACTTTTAACCCACGGCTTGCGCCGTGGGCTGCATTCTTTCGCCTCTTCGAGGCTGCTATTTTTTTGCTCCCACCTTCTTTTTCCCTGCCGATTTTCCTTTACCCAGGCGCTCCAGCACTGCCGCTACAACTAAAGGAAGTCCTACTGTGGCGTCCACGAACAGCTCGCCAAACTTGCCGCCTTCCGCCGGAGGTACAAACTTGCCCCACGAAATAGCCTCGCTATAAGGACTACCAGAGAGTCCGCCCCAGTAAACCGGCTCGGGACAGATTCGCACCCCATAGTGATAGCGTTTCAACGGAACGTTTTCTCCCAGCCGCCGATGCCGCAATTCGCAGAAAGGCCCAAACTGTTGCGCCCAGTTGCGTGGAACGCCGCCGCCGATGGTAAGAATCCCAAGTCTGGTTTGCCGCAACAGCGTGGCCGCGAAATGCTCCAGGTCTTCGAAGGGATCGAACCGCAGCTTATGCCTGCCGGTCGACTCGCGCAGCCGGTTATTCAGCGCTACGTCCAAGCCCAACTCTGAATCGGTAAATGCCGGCACAAACACGGGCACGCCCTTTTCGTAAGCCGACTTCAGAATGCCTCGTTGCCCCTTGGCATGCTTGGCCAAATGCGCTCCGATTGCATGATTCAGTTTGTAAGAGCACATTACTTCGTTGTGATCCCAGCCTTCGAGAATCTGCGACATCACTTCCTCGACATCATCCAGGTTTTGTTCGGGCTCGAGCGTGTCGTAAACCCGGTTGTAACCCTGTTCGTAGAGCTCAGTGTCGGACACATCTGGGTTGTATCGGAAATGCGCCCTCCCCGTGGCCTCGACCAGTCCGTGCGCCATCAATGCGCCGGTGGAGACAATCGCATTCACAATTCCCCGATCGATCAGATCTGCGATGATCAAGCTCTGCTTGGCCACAGTCATCGCGCCTGCGAGAGTCATTACCACGAAGCATTCCTCGTCCCGAGCCATGGCTTCGAGGACGTCAGCCGCCTCGCCGACCTGCCGGCCGGTGAAAGCAGTCTTGCCCATGGCGCGCACCAGATCGTCAACCGACCGGACGGAGCTGAGGTCCAGGGATTCCAGCGGGACTAATCGATCTTCGATCGGATTATGCAGCTTGCGGTCAATTCCCGCGCCATCATGATTGCCATTCTTCAAGGTCGCACCCCCAAATCGCTTCTTATCGAAGCACTACTCTACTAGAATCCTGCGAGCTCTTGCTACCACCGCAGTTGTGGACAACTGAGAATGGGGAACTGATATTCTATTTTGTCCAGGAAGGAGTATCGTTTTGCCGCCTGAGAAATTCCGCGTCGGACTGGTGCAGATGTCGATGACGTTCGACCCTGACAAGAATCTGCGTCACGCCATCGACCGCGTACGCGAAGCGGCTGGCCGAGGTGCGCAGATCGTCTGCCTGCCGGAGCTTTTCCAGACGCAGTATTTCTGCCAGCGTGAAGATGCGTCGCTGTTCGATCTCGCCGAACCGATCCCCGGTCCCACGGCGGAAAAGCTGGCAGAGGTAGCCAAGCAACTTCGGATCGTACTCATCGCCTCGCTGTTCGAGAAACGCGCTGCCGGCGTCTACCACAACACTGCCGCCATGTTTGACGCGGACGGAACCTTGCGCGGCCTTTACCGCAAGATGCACATCCCCGATGACCCGCTCTATTACGAAAAATATTATTTCACGCCGGGTGATCTCGGTTTTCGGGCTTTCGACACCAATGTGGGCCGAGTGGGCACGCTGGTCTGCTGGGATCAGTGGTATCCGGAGGGGGCGCGCCTTACCGCGTTGCAGGGAGCGCACGTGCTTTTCTATCCCACCGCGATTGGATGGCATCCCGACGAGAAGGCCGAGTTTGGTGTAGCTCAACACGATGCGTGGCGTACTATTCAGCGAGCTCATGCGATCGCCAATGGCGTATATGTGGCCGCGGTCAACCGTGTCGGCTTTGAAACCGGGGATGTTCGTGGCAAGTCGGCCCCCGGCGCCGGGCTGGAATTCTGGGGTGGGTCATTCTTATGTGACCCCTTCGGCCGAGTGATCACCGAAGGCTCCCATGACAAAGAAGAGATTCTCGTGGGCGAAGTCGACCTGAAAGCATTGGAAGACGTCCGCCGCAATTGGCCCTTCCTGCGCGATCGAAGAATCGACGCGTACGCCCCGATCACCAGCCGGTTGATCGATTAATCACGAGGTAGAATGCCTGCTGTGTCGTCACAACCAGCGTCACACTTTCGGGGATTGCGGATCGTTGGCATGTTTCTGTTGGACACCCTTACTGCGGTTATTGGAGCAGCCATCCTCGAGGCCTCTCTCTTCAAGACAATCCCTGCCCATTCAATGGCCGGAGCGATTCGGAAGCAATGGATCCTGAGCATTCTTTGTGCCTGGTTCATTGGCTTTTTCATGTTTCGGGCGTGGAGGAGTGAAACCGCCAAATGGGCATGGGCAGTACCGGCTACGTGGTTCGTTTTCGGGTGCTTGCTCGTTCTTGGCTCGACTTACGAACACACCGTTCAGTCAGGCGGTTCCCCACTCGCGAACTTCTGGGCGCAGCTGTCGGGTTCCGCGTGTGACAGCGGTATTCGCGCGTCCGGCTGCCGTAACTTTTTCGTGTTCACGGTTTCGTTCATCCGTGCGGTTTCGTACTCGACCGGAGCATTTGTTTCATCTCGAATTTACAAGTTCCGCTTAGTGCCCGCTACTGCCGGTGACGTCCCAAACGAAGCGCGTGGTGCAGAGGACAGTCATCGTGCCTAGCCGAATTGGACGCTCCGCAAGAGCGTCACGAACCGTCGAGCGCCAGGTACGCATGCCTGCCGAATGGGAACCGCACGATGCCTCATGGTTGGCTTGGCCCCACCATCGCGACGATTGGCCTGGAAAGTTTGAGCCGATCCCATGGGTCTATGGGGAAATCATCCGCCACCTGGCTCGCCACGAACGGGTCGAACTGATCGTCAACGATGGGGCTTCGGAGAAGCGTGCCCGCAAAATCCTCGAACGCGCCAACGCACTCAGTGACAATATTCGCTTTCAGCGGTGGACTACGAACCGCGTCTGGACGCGCGACTCGGGCTGCACGTTTGTCACGGGGTCGAGCTTCGCCCGATTGGACGGCCCCTTCGACTCCGTTCAGGGCAGGCTCGGGCGGCTGTCCCCACGTGTTTCGAAATCGGGAGAGCACCTTGCCGCGGTTAAATGGCGGTTCAACGCGTGGGCGAAATATTCGAACTATCAGCACGACGAGAAAATCGGAAGCTTGATGGCGCAGGCCGCTGATGCCCACGAGCTCCGCGCTGTCTTCGGTAAGCAGCGGGTTGTGCTCGAAGGCGGCTCCATCGACATCAACGGTCAAGGCACTTTGCTTACTACCGAAGAATGTCTGCTAAGCAAGGTTCAGCAGCGTAATCCAGCGATGAAACGCAAAGACTACGAGAAAGTTTTCGCTGACTATCTTGGAATCAAGAACGTGATTTGGCTGGGCTCTGGAATCGCTGGCGACGACACTCACGGCCACGTCGACGACATCACACGCTTCGTTGCCCCAGACACAGTCGTAACCGCAGTCGAGGCCAATCCAGACGATCCCAATTACGAGCCGCTACGGGAGAACATCGGCCGCCTGCGCGCCGCCACGGATCAGGATGGAAAGCCTCTCGCCATTATCGAACTCCCTATGCCCGCACCCGTGATCTTCGAAGGACGCCGCTTGCCCGCCAGCTACGCCAACTTCTATATCGCCAACAGCATCGTTCTCGTCCCAGTCTTCAACGATCCCAACGATCGCGTTGCTCTGGATATTCTGGCCGACGTCTTTCCCGACCGCGAGGTCATCGGGATCTACTCAGGAGACCTGATCTGGGGTTTCGGCGCAATGCACTGCATGACGCAGCAGCAACCGGTCGTTGGTCGATAGTCGTTGGTCGTTCGCGCGGACGATTTGGCTTGGGTCGACCGACGACTACTTCCGATACTGCGTCGGCTGAGGACCCTTCTCCAGCATCTCGCGATTCCAGATCGCTCCTTCGCGGGTATAGCTGGCGAGCTCGAAGTCCTGGGTCAGTTCCAGAGCGTCCACGGGACAGGCGTCCTCGCAGAGTCCACAGAACATGCAGCGGCTCAGGTCATAAGTAAAGTTGGTGAGTTCCTTGCGGCGGGTCTGCTCGTTGCGAGCGCTCGTAACCACAATCAGGTTCTCTGGGCATGCCAGAGCGCACAAGTCGCAGGCAATACACATGGTTTCGTTGGTATCGGGATTCACGTTCAGCCGCGGCGCCCCGCGATAACGCTCGGCTACCTGCGGCCGCTGCAAAGGATACTGCTCGGTATAGATCTCCCTGGGATCCTGATAGCGAAATGTGACCTTCAGGCCCTGAAGTAAATCCAACAAAAAGACTTTGCGCAGCAGCTTCGGAATCCCCATAACGGAGTAAGCATATCATTATCCGCAAGAATCGCAGAAGTTGCCCGCGCCTGTATCTGCAAGGTTCCATCCGTCCGGGCGAACCAGCGTTTTCCGAACCCGATACAATGACCGTACACACCGTGTCCGCGAACCGACGACGAACGACCGAAGACGAACGACCAACAAGTGTTTCCGACGAATTCTGGATGGAAGAGGCTCTCCGCGCCGCACAACGAGCGCTGGAAGCGGGCGAAGTTCCAGTCGGTGCAGTGGTCGTGCATGCCGGCTTGATCGTAGGTCGAGGCTGGAATCGCAATATCACCGACTCCGACCCCACTGCCCACGCCGAAATTATTGCCCTTCGCGAAGCTAGCTCGAAGTTGGGCAACCACCGCCTGGGAGATTGCGAACTGTTTGCCACGATCGAGCCCTGCCCCATGTGCGCGGGGGCGCTGGTGCATGCACGGATAAAACGCTTTGTATACGGCGCTGACGATCCCAAAGCGGGCGCGGTTCATTCGGTGATGGAGGTGCTCAACCATCCCCAATTGAATCACCGAATCGAAGTGCGCGGAGGCGTGCTGGCGGGTCGTTGTGCGGAGCTATTGCAGTCGTTTTTTAGAGGCCGGCGAGCGGAAGGGTGTTAGTTCACGCAGTCGCTATTGAACGCTGCAGACCAACCGACCTGCCCAGGCGTTTCTCCCACTGCATCAGGTAGCGGGCAAGCAGCGCGTGTATCCGCAGTGCCAAACTCCAAGATCGAACTCAGGTCGCCGTCGCAAATCCACCGTGTATTTCAAGGCAGGTCTTCAATGCACGAAGAGCATAAAGCGCATCGTCCAACGCTTCCTCTTCCTGAATGTTGTCGCCGGAAGCCTGGAACAATGCTCTCGCCCTCTCCAACATTGCCCGCTCCGCCTCCGTAATGCGTACAGACATTCTGTCATTATCCGCTTCCATTAAAGCGGCAACGTAAAGGTCTCGCCAGCCCCAGGCTAGCGAGGATCGATTCCCAGAAGTGGCCATTCTGCATCCTCCGCCCGCGCATACACCTAGCAGACCCATTTACTAGAGAACAGGTGTGCCTGCAATACGGTTAATCCTGTAGGCAGTTCGGATTGCCAGGAGAGTTGGCCGAATTGTGGTTTTGAGTCAAGTCGTGTTATGAAAGAAGAGAATTAGAGGAAGGATGGCAACCTATGGAAGCTGTGAGCGGAGTATTTCGTTCGCGATCAGACGCGGAGCACGCGATGGCCGAGATACGTTCAATCGGGCTGGCGGCGGACCAGATCACGCTGTTGACCCCGGAAAGAGCTGAGACGGAGTTGCAATCGGTTCCCGCTGATGCTGCTGAACAACCGGGCATGGGTAAAGCGATTGGCGCCGTTCTCGGAGCTTCTGCCGGACTGTCTGGCGGCGCGCTGGTCATGGCGGCAATCCCGGGCGTGGGACTCATCACGGCGATTGGCCTGTTGGGCTCGGCAGTTCTCGGCGCCGCGGGAGCCGGTATTGGTGCTGCTGCTGGCGGAAGATTGGAAGATTCCATGACCGAGGGACTCCCCGAGGATGAACTGTTTGTCTACGAAGATGCTTTGCGGAAAGGCCGCAGCATCGTGATGGCTCTCGCTGACGAAGCCAAGGCCCCGCTTCTTCGGGAACTGCTTAAAGCCGAAGGGGCGGAAGCAGTCGACGCGGCGCGGGAGCAATGGTGGATCGGTCTGCGGGATGCCGAGCACGAGCATTATTCGACTCTCGGCAGGAACTTTACCGAGGACGAAAAGTTTTATCGACTCGGTTTCGAGTCTGCGCTGCACGCTCGCACGCGGTGTAAGGAATACGATCAGGTAATGGGCGAGATGGACGCTGAAATCGAAGACCTCGAGCGTCAGCATCCTGGCGTAGACGTAGCCGAACCCTTCACACGAGGGTACGAACGCGGTCGCGACTACTACCAGCAGCTTTGCAGCGAATCAAGGGCTGCCTAAGAAGAGAAAACTTTCCCACCACCCGAATCGAAATCCGTATTTGGCCATGCCGCTGGCAATCAGCGCGTGCGGCCAGACGGAACCGTTGTGGCCTTTCGGCGAACCGGGGCGCAAGCGGAACCGTCAGATGATTTGCTATCCTGACTAAAGTAGTTTCAATTCAAGCGGAGAGATGGCCGAGTGGCTGAAGGCGCGCGCCTCGAAAGCGTGTATACCTTAACGGGTATCGGGGGTTCGAATCCCTCTCTCTCCGCCATAAACCTGGGCCCTCCAGGCTAGATCGCTGAATCTCAACATTCTCACTTCACAAACGTCAGCCCATGCGGTACTGCGGCGCGAAAAACATAGGCGTACAACATTACGATAATTCCGACGATGGCTCCCAGAGCCACCGAGTGCCATACCACAAAACGAAAAATGATTCCCTCGTTGCCCACTTGCTCGGTGGCTGCCGTGGCAATCGTGATGGATTGGGCATCGACCATTTTGCCCATGACTCCGCCGGCGCTATTCGCCGCGCACATAAGGACTGGATCGATGCCGAGTTGCTGCGACGTAATTCGCTGCAAGCTCCCAAAGAGTGCATTCGAGGACGTATCGCTGCCGGTGAGCGCGACTCCGAGCCAGCCCAGGAACGTGCCAAAGAATGGATAGAGCCAACCGGTGCGCGTGAATGCAAGGCCCAGCACTGCATCCAGGCCTGAGTACCGCGTCACGTATCCTAATCCCAACATAAATGAGATCGCGACCATGGCTAGCCGCATGCGCACCAGCGTGCGCCAGAAAACTTTGATGAGCTGAACTGGACCCAGTCCCAACAACAAGCCCGAAACAATCGCGGCGAAGAAACATCCTGTCCCAGTTGCCGATAGCCAGTTGAAATCGTATCGCGCGGGTTCGGCAGTTGGCTTGGTCACAACGGGTGCCGCGCGATAAATTGCGCCGTGCAAGTAGGGCACGTCCCACCCGGGCGGACCCGGTCTCGGTTTGCCGTCCGCAAGCACGACTCGAAAAGCGGGCGTGGTTGCTCGATTCAGCGCGAGCTTAATCGATGGAAGCCCCCACAGAAGCACAAAGACGGACAGAATGGCGAAAGGCATCCAAGCTCGTAAAATCTGCCCAGCGGTGTAGGGTCGCACTTTGACGTAGCCGTCAAACTTGTCCGCCGACCACTCCCCGCCAAACTGGTCCGCGATCTCCGCCGCGGGCGGTGGCAAAGGCGATTGGTTTTTGTCGTAATCGAAGCGCCAAATCCTCTTCGGCTTCCAGAAGCGGAGAAAGACTACGACAGCAATAATCGAAATCACGCCGCCCATAATGTCGACGAGATTACTATCCACGTAATTCGACCAAAAGAATTGGGTCAGAGCAAACGAGAATCCGACGACCAGGATGGCTGGAAGCACCTCAAACGTTTCCTGCCAACCCACCATGGTTCGCACCAGCCAGAAAGGAACGATGACTGCGGTGAAAGGCAGGATGCGGCCAATCATGGCATTGAGATCGGACTCGGGAAGAGCGGTGACGGCCGCAAGCGTGTGGACGGGCGTCCCGATGGCACCCCAGGCTACCGGTGCGGTGTTGGCAATCAGATTCAGCGCCGCGGCATGAAACGGCCTGAATCCGAGGCCAATCATGAAAGCTCCGGCGATGGCGACCGGCGCCCCGAAACCCGCCGCACCTTCAATGAAAGCTCCGAAACAAAACGCGACTAACAGCACTTGCAGCCGGCGGTCGGCGGTGATTCCGGCAATCGATTCTTTCATGATTTCGAACTGTCCGGTCTCGACCGAAATGTCATACAGATATACAGCTGCTAGAACGATCCAGGCGATTTTAAGTAAGCCGAAAGCGACACCGTACCCGAAACTGATCGCGGCCAAGGTGAGAGGCATTTTGAAAAACAGAATTGCAACTGCCATCGCGGTCAGCGCCCCGGCGATAGCGCACCAGTGTGGCTTCACCCTGAAGCCGGCCAGCAGACTAAAAAGCACAATTATCGGAAGCCCCGCGACCAGCGTCGAGAGCCACCAATGACCAAACGGATCGTAAATCTGGGTCCAGTGCATAGACTGCTCCCTTCAAAAGAGAGTCCGGTGCTCAACTGAAAACTTGCGGCAAGAATCAACTCCACTCCCAGCTCTTTGGCACATTGACGTACGAACGGTCTAACGCCCTGATGGACGGGCAACCGAGCAGCCTGAGAGTACGTTCCACATCCGTTCGCAAAATCTCGATCGCTCGCGCCACTCCTGCTTCACCCGCTGCAGCCAGACCGTACGCGTACGCGCGCCCACACAAAACCGCGCTCGCGCCCAGGCAAATGGCTTTGACGATATCGGTTCCCCGACGAATGCCTCCGTCCATCAGCACCTCGACTTGACCGTTCACCGCTTTGACAACTTCGGGCAACGCTCGCAGAGAGGCTGGAACGCAATCGAGTTGGCGGCCGCCATGATTCGATACCACCACCGCTGCGGCGCCCTCATCAACCGCGCGACGTGCGTCGTCGCCGGTGAGGACACCCTTCACCACAATCGGTCCACCCCAGTGCTGGCGAATCCAACCCAAGTCCGCCCAAGTGACCGCTGCGCTGGCTAGAGCCGCGCCGATATCGACGAGCGTCATTGGCCCCTGCCCAGGGATTACAACATTCGGAAGTCCGGGTAGGCCGCCATCGCGCAGAAAGTTAAACAGCCATGCCGGACGACTCAATAAGTGGGGAATAAGAGGGATCTTCGCGAGCAGACCACCGCTGATCAGCTCCTTCGTACCGTTGCGAAAATCGCGCTCGCGCATGCCGGACACCGGGGTATCGATCGTCACCACTAAAGCGGAAAATCCCGCAACCCGCGCTCTCTCTATCACGGCCTCGGCAGCCCCGCGGCCGCCCATCAGGTAAAGCTGGTAGAAGACCGGCCTGCTGGAGCCCGCTCTCACATCTTCCAGCTTGTGCCCCGAAATCGTAGACAGAATATAGGCCGTGCCCGCCGCACCAGCCGCCCGCGCAGCCACGACTTCGCCGCCGGGATGCATAAGACGGCTATATCCGACGGGAGCCAGCAAGAATGGGAGGGCAAGGTCGAAACCAAGGACGCGCGTGCACAACTCACAACTTGCATAGGCTACTGCGTGACGCGGCCGGAACGTGATGTCTTCAAACGCTCGGCAGTTCTCGCGAAGCGTCACCTCGCCTTCCGCCCCGCCGTCGAGGTAGTCGAATACCGCCTTCGGCAGTCGTCGACGCGCGAGAAACCGAAAGTCATCGATGCTAACGACGCGGGGCGACGCTACTGCACGGGATGTTGTCTTCATCGGCGATTCCAGTAGCTCTACAAAATAGGTAGATGGTACCACTTGGAAAACCGAAAGAAGAAAAACGGGGAGCGTGCAAGAACCTAGATGTCAATCCGCTTGTCCGTGTGCCGGTTCACATACCAGCACGGACTGTAGCCGAAGTGGGGAAATATGGAGCGAACGCAAACCTGGGTTTGCGGTTGGGCAAAATCATACTCGGTTCTCCCATTCTTCTCGTGGATCGCGTAATAGGGTTGGATGGTCACAGTGGAAAATGGGTCGCGGCCGTTGGGAATCTTGAACCGGACCACAAGATAGTCGGCTGCATACGTGAACGACGCCAACAAGGCCGCAGCGCCAACAGTGCGGAGGAGTATGCCTTTCAACCGTTCCCTTCCCGATGTTCTGACCCGGGGCCTACCGCTGAATTGATCCCTGACTCAAAACGCCCGTTGGCCCGCTATAGTACACCAATCTGAGCGGGCCGGGTTCTGACGAGGCAACTCTGACTGAATTCGAGGCGACCATGAGACGCGTCTTACCCTGTTCCCATGTTCTTGCAAAGTTATCATTTTCACTCTATAATGGACTAGTCAGACTAGTTGCAATGAGGAGATCACTCTTTATGCCGGGACACAAACTGTCCAGTGAATCGTCTACCAAGTCTAGGCCCGCTCGATCGTCCCACCGTTGGCAACTGCAGACCGCCAAAGCTCAATTCAGCGAAGTCTTCCGTCGCGCCCGTTCAGAGGGGCCACAATACGTGACCCGGCAGGGCAAAGAAGCTGTGGTTATCGTTCCAGCTGAGGAATTCGAAAGGCTCATAGCGCGGGCACATCAGCCGCGCAGCCTAGTGAAGTTCTTCGCCGAATCACCTCTGGCGGAAGCGGGCCTTAATCTCAATCGTAAACCGGATTACGGACGAAAGGTTGAGCTGTGAGCGGTTTCCTTCTCGATACCAACGTTATCTCCGAACTGGTCAAGGTCAAGCCGGAACCTAAAGTAACGAGATGGATCGAGAACACGGACGAAACTCTACTGTATCTGAGCGTTCTCACGCTTGGCGAGATTCGCAAAGGGATTTCTTTCCTGCCGCAATCAAGGCGCCGGGTCGCGCTCGAAGCATGGCTTGATCATGATCTATCGCTTCGCTTTTCAGACCGCATTCTGCCCGTCGACGAACAGGTGGCCGATCGTTGGGGGAGAATCGCCGGCAGCGCAGCCGCGAAGAAATCCCCTCTGCCCGTGATTGATGGATTGTTTGCCGCAACAGCTCAGCATCACAATCTGACTCTTGTCACCCGAAACACCAGGGATATCGCCGCGGCCGGCGTGCCTGCCTTCGATCCATGGACCGCGTGAGCAGTTGCACCGGGTTCAACATTCACTCTTGGTTGCATATGAATCTGCTTGGATCAACCGATGGCGCGGGACCTCACACCACGAAGTACTTTGCCTGCGGATGATGCACGACGATTGCCGACGTCGACTGCTCCGGATCGAGAAGAAATCCAGTGGTCAGCTTCACTCCAACGTTCTCCTCCGGATGCAGCAGCGCAAACAGCTTGGTTTGATCTTCCAGGTTAGGACACGCCGGATAACCGAAGGAATAACGCGACCCTTGATATTTCTGATGGAACAGATCGCGGATGTGGGCCGAGTCCTCGCCCGCAATGCCCAGTTCCTCGCGCATCTTCTTATGCAAATACTCCGCCAGCGCCTCCGCGGTCTCGACGCTGAGCCCGTGAAGGTAGAGATACCGGGTATACTCTCCGCCTTCAAATAAGCGCTGCGTCTCCTCCGAAGCCTTCGATCCTATTGTCACTAGAGACAGCCCAAGCACATCCATCTTTCCAGAGCTTTTGGGAGCAAAGAAATCGGAAATGCAGAGCTTCCGTCCTTCGCGCTGCCGGGGAAATGTAAAACGAAGCAGTTCGCCTTTCCTTTGTGAGCCGTCATGTCCTTTGGTCGGTTTTGACTCGGACTCGTACACAATCACATCATTCCCGTCCGCTTGCGCCGGAAAATACCCGTACACGACTTTAGGCTCAAAGATCCCACTGGCAATAATCTCTTCCTGCAGCTTGAGTTTGATGGGGCGAAACTTCTGTTCCACCAGCCGCGCGTAGTCTTCCTGCGATGCCGTCTTCAACTGCCACTGATTCTTGAACAGAGCCGTGTCGTTGATGTACTGAAACACTTCACGCAGATCGAAATCCTTGCGCACTCGTACGCCCCAAAAGGGAGGCGTAGGAATGCTCGGAGCATCGCTCACCACTGCGCTTCGCTCGGCGAAAACCGGCCCGGTCTCCTCGTCGACCGCTGCCGCCTTAGCATACTCTTTGACTGTGCGTCCCTCCTGCAGCCGGGCCTGCTTCTTGCCATTCGCCGTGGCCAGGTCTTCCATGATGTGCAGACCCGCGAAGGCATCGTCGGCGTAGAACACGGCGTTCGAATACTCCCGCCGCAGGTCGTCCTCTACATACTTTCTGGTCAAGGCTGCGCCGCCGCAGATCACTGGGAATTCCAGCTTCTGCCGTTCCAAGTCCTGAATGACGTATTTCATCTCCAACGTGGATTTCACCAGCAATCCGCTCAGTCCGATGGCATCTGCCTTGTGGTCCTGCGCCGACTTGATAATCGTATCGCCCGGTTGTTTGATTCCGAGATTGACTACCTTAAAACCATTGTTCGTGAGAATAATGTCGACCAGGTTCTTCCCAATATCGTGGACATCACCTTTCACCGTCGCCAGTACGATAGTGCCCTTCTGCTGCGACCCGGTCTTCTTCTCCATTTTCGGCTCGAGATAGGCCACGGCCTGCTTCATCACTCCGGCCGAATCGAGCACCGATGGCAACTGCATCTTGCGGGCGCCAAACAGTTCGCCTACCGTTCTCATCCCGTCCAAGAGAACTGTGTTGATCAGCTCCAGCGGCGTGTACTCGTGGAGCGCGTCTTCGAGAAGCTCTTCTAGGGTTTTCTTATGTGCACCGTCGCCCACTGCCTTCTCGCCATTGATAATGGCGAACTTTAACTTGTCGTCAACGGAAAGCGTTTCGACGTGCGCCGTGGTGGACCCTTGCACCTTGCCCTTGGTCCCGGCAAAGTGCTGCATGTATTTCTGCAGCGGATCGCCGTCCGACCGATCCTGGTAGATCAGCTTGCGGGCGAGTTCAACCTCTTCGTGAGGAATTTTGTACAAGGGATAGATTTTCGTGTAGTTGACGATGGCCATATCCAGGCCATAGTCCACCGCCTCGTGCATGAAAACCGAGTTCAAGACTCGCCGCGGGTAAGCATCCAGACCAAACGAAATGTTGCTGACGCCGAGAATCGTCTTCACGTCGGGCAATTCTTGTTTAATGCGCTTGATCGCGTTTAGTGTCTCCATCCCCGCCGAACGATATTCCTCCTGCCCCGTCGAAATCGGCAGCGTGAGTGCGTCGAAAATGATGTCCACGGGGCGAATACCATACTTCGTCGTCGCCAGATCGTATATGCGCTTGGCAATCGCTGCCTTCTTTTCGGCGGTCAGCGCCATGCCCTCTTCATCGATGGTGAGTGCAATCACAGCAGCGCCGTAGCGCTTTGCCATGGGCAACACTTTCGAGGTGCGCTTCTCTCCATCCTCAAGGTTGATGGAGTTGATGATGGCCTTCCCCGGAATGCGCTTGAGCGCTTCTTCGACCACATCGGCTTCGGTGGAATCCACGAGGATGGGCGCTGGCACGCGGGTTGCGACCTTTTCCAGAATCGCAGTGATGTAACCCTTCTCGTCCTCACCAACGATAGCGCAGCACAAATCGAGCATGTGTGAGCCTTCGTTCACTAGTTTCTTCGCCAGCGCCAGAATGTCGTCGTATTTCTTGCCACGCACCAGGTTGCGGAAGTGTTCAACCCGCGTGGTCGTGTTCATTTCTTCGGCTACGACCAACGGCTTGGGATCTAGATCGAGCGGTACCGAGGTGTAGGCACTCGAAGCGGCCGCCGTCGGCTTCACCTCACGCTTGGCCGGTTCAATGCCGGAAACCGCGTCCACCACGGCTTTCAGGTGTTCGGGCGTGGTGCCGCAACAGCCACCCACGACGCGAACACCGTAGTCCTGAACAAAGTGCTTGTGATACTTCGCCAACTCTTCCGGGGTGAGCTTGTAAACGGCGTGGCCGCCTTCATTCTGCGGCAGTCCTGCGTTCGGCAGTACTGAAACATACTTGGTCGAGTTCGCGCCCAGGAAGCGCACCGCATCGTTCATCTCGACCGGACCGGTCGCGCAGTTGAGGCCGATGATGTCTACGTCGAACGGCTCAAGCGCAGTTAAGGCCGCGCCGATTTCCGTGCCCAGTAGCATCGTGCCGCTCTCTTGCAACGTAACTTGCACCGTAACTGGCAGACGCTTTCCGGCCTTCTGCATAGCCTCAAACACCGCCACAACCGCTGCCTTCGCCTGGCCGAGGTCCTGGGCAGTCTCGATCAACAGGACGTCGACGCCACCTTCGATTAGCGCAAGAGCCTGTTCCACATAGCTCGCGACCATGTCATCGAACTTGATGTGTCCCAGTGACGGTAGCTTGGTTGTCGGCCCGATCGATCCGGCAACGAATCGTGAGCGGTTTTTCGTCGAAAATTGTTGGGCTACTTCTCTGGCGATCTTGACCGCTGCGAGATTTATCTCCGCGACGCGGTCCGCCAGGCCGAATTCTCCGAGAACAATGCCCGTCCCCCCGAAAGTGTTGGTCTCGACCACGTCGCAACCGACACCGAAGAAGTCGGAGTGAATGTCACGAATAATGTCGGGCCGGCTTAGCACCAGCACTTCGCTGCAGTTTTCCTTGCCCCAATAGTCATCCAGGGTAGGATTGCGCTTCTGGATATTCGTACCCATCGCGCCGTCGTAGATGACGACGCGTTCGCGAACGGTTTGGAGGAAATCAGACATTGATTTTTGTCGTTGGTCCTTGGTCGTTGGTCTTTGGTCAAGCCGTGTTGAATCCACGCGACGCGCGCCTACCGGCTAATTTCTGCCTTGGCTGACGACCTGCGGCCAACGACCGTTTCATGCACAAACGCCGGTCCTCGGTTGGGGGGACCGGCGCTATCCATCTCTTGACTGAAACTGGAAAACCTAGCTCCCTGGTACCGGCACTGCCGGCGCGCCACCCGCCACCTCAGCTTGATTGAACACCGCGTTTGCTCCCATGTGCGCTGGCCGGGGGGCCAGCATCTGTTCCTTGCGGTAGACCAAGTTGCTGGCGTTAAAGCTCGCGATCTCGAAGCCGTGCCCGTGGGTGATCGCATCCGTGGGACAAGCCTCGACGCAGTATCCGCAGAAGATGCATCGATTGTAGTCGATGTTATAAACCTTGGCGTATCGCTCCGCCCCGCTTACTCGATGCTCGGCCGTATTCTCGGCCGCCTCGATGTAAATGCAGTTCGAGGGACACGCCGCGGCGCAGAGAAAGCAAGCGACACATTTTTCCAATCCGTTCTCATCGCGCTGCAGGACGTGCACGCCGCGAAAACGCTCCTGGAACTTGGCACCCCGAAGCGGTCCCGGTCCATCGGGATAGTTCTCCACCTGCGTGGGCTGGAACATCTCCATGAACGTAATGCTCATACCCTTGGCGATGGCCGCAATGTTTTTCAGCACTGGCATACCTGATTAGTATATCGGAAGCAGAGCGGGCGCCGCAGGATGAGGCAGCGAGTGGGGCCCTGGGCGTGTCGGAAGGTTGAATTTGGCAGCGCGGCTGAAGCTAATGCTGGATGTTCAGATCGGCGTAGAAGCTGAAGCTCGCAAGTACAACCTGGTCATTCCCGGGAATATAAAACCCGAACTTCCCCGCTGCCAGATTGCTTCCTGGCGCAGTCCACTTGTCTAGAATCACCCAGGCATCGCCCTCCTTCGTCTGATTAACGATTTCGTTGGGGGTCACGCGAATCTGCATAAATCGAAAACTTTTCTTTTCGCTCTTGTGCGGGATCTTGACTTCGTCCGACTTCTGCCCATTGCGCATCACGGTGCGATAGAAATTGTTTTCGTCCATCTGGAACAAGACGTAATCGTTAGGGTCGACGTAGTTCCCCACCCACTGCAGCCGATGCCCCTTCTGCAGCATCACGGAAAAAGCAAACGTTCCCGACGTGGAGGAAACGCCGTACAACACAAAGTCTCCGCCTTTGTGGACAAAGCCACTCTTGTCGGGCTTCCAACTGGCAGCGTCATCCCACTTGGACATTCCACTGGGAGATAGCGCCAAATCGAGGATCTTCGATTGGCCAACGACAACTTCCAGCGCAGACGACCGCGTCACACTGTCAGCGATGCGTGCAGTCAGAGTGTACGAACCCGGCGGCAGGCTTAGCGGGCTGCCACTCGTCACTTTAACCGGGGCCTCGCCAGTTTTAGTAAGACTAACTACGGCTTCCGGAGGTGAGAAAGTGATTCGCAACTCGCCTGTGCCTGCTTCCAGCCCTGCCTCTGCACCCGCGAGCGCAACATTGACGCCGGCGACGAAGTGCTTCTGAAGCCGCTTCGGCTTGAAGCGATCCTTGCGCAATTCGATGACGTGGTCGCCGGGAGCGATCGTCGCCAGCCCGAACGTTCCATCCGGCTGCACCACTCCCACGGCGGCCTGGTCGATCAAGACCTGCGCTCCCGGCGTTCCACCCTGGATGGAGAACGACGACAGATGCGGAATCGGTTGCAGACTGAAGGTCAGCTTGGTTTGCTCTCCCTTGCGAACCCGAACCTTCTGCGGCGGAAGATCCTGAAAGCCTGCCTTGCTGACCGTGACCACATAATCTTTTGGCTCAAGATTCGGAATCCGCAGTTGTCCACCTTGCGTGGTCCCCTTCTGCATCTGTCCATCGAGATAGACTCGCGCTTTGTCCTCGCCCGTGACAATGACGAGAGTGCCGATGTTCTGACCCGACATCAAAAAAGTCGCAAGCGTGGGAGCAGGGCCGACCTCGATGTCCAATTTGTATTGATCGTCGCCATGAATCAGGGCGACTTGATGAGTGCCGGGCGAGACTTGTGGGAGTTCCCATCCATTCTCTGGCATGGCGGCCGCAGACTGCCCGTCAAGGCTGAGCTTGGCCGCGGGATCGCTGGAGTACACGTGGACTTGGCTGCCGAGATTGCTGACCACAACAGCCAAGAGACGGTTGGCAGCGATCCGCCCCTTCACCGTCGGCATCGCTCCCGCTTGGCTCGAAAAAGTGAAGGAAGCATTTCCTTGCTTGCCGTCGAATTTCAACTTGTGCTCGCCGGGTGCCAGCTTATCGACTGTCCACTGCGCACCTTCGAGTTCGACCGGAGGTTGATCGTCAATTGAGACTTTCCCTGTTCCCGTGTCGGAAGACAACTTCACCACCGGCAAAGCCGGATCGAGCGATAAATCAATAGAAACCGGCGACCCAGCCTTGGCCTCGATTGTGGTGGTCTTCGATTGGTAACCGTTTAACTCGGCCTCAACTTGATAGCTTCCCTCCGGTAAATCAACTTGCAGATTGGAAGTTCCACGAACCTCATGGTTAATTCGAATGGTTGCCCCCGGAGGCGAGGTGTGCACGGTGATGCGCGCAACCGTTGACGCCGGAATCGACGGGTGACGATGCCTTATTAAAAAGATTGCCAACAACAATAGCCCGGCGACAACAGCAGCAATTGCCGCGCCCGGAAGTTGCAACGAACTCTTGGGCCGGATAGGACCCGCTGATGAAGATACATTCTGATCGCGGCTCGGTTGAGGTTTGCTTTCCGCCGGCGGCGGCATAATTAAGGGCGGAGTTTCGGGCGGCGCAGCGGCCAATTCAGCATTCACAAGAGGACCAGGAGCGTTGACGCTTCCGGAAGCTGATGGAGGCGAGACTTCAGTCCGATGCGAAAAGATCGACGCAGTTGCACCGTCTCCTGCAGAAGTCGGAAGAGCAGCCGTTTGCGGAGTCTGCCCATTCTCCTCTCCACCATCGCGACCGGAGCCTTTGCCCTGAACCGCAGCCATGTCCAGCCGCCCGAGGATACGGTTCGCCACCGCAAGAACTTCTTCGTCCTCCAAATATTTATCAGCCAGAACGTGGACGCGCTCGCCGAAAACCTGCTTCACGGAGGGATCACTGATGGTCTCAGCTTCGCGTTCCGTGCGTCGCAATTCTTCCAAGTCGCGGCGCCTCGCCTGCCGTCGTTGGGATTGAAGTTCGCGCTGCAGCGTTTCCTGAATCTGAATGAGCCGAACCTCGCGCGGATACGCCACCAGCGCCTCTTCAATCCGAGACAACGCTCCGGCCAAATCGCCGCTCGCCTGCAGCTTGCGCGCCTGCGAGACGCGTTCGGTGACCGTTTGTTCCCGCTTCTGGTCCAGAATCAGGGTGCGAACCGTCTTGGAAAGGGGATGGCTGGGATTCAGTTCGAACGCCTGTCGAGCCAACTGATCTGCTTCTTGCCAGTTC
>DATHPO010000334.1:0-5666 GCA_035483835.1 Terriglobales bacterium | reverse complement strand
GTGTGGGCCAGTTCCACGGAACTTCAATTTGTGCTGGAAGCCCTGGTCGACCCTTTGCCCATCGAGACCCGCAACCTGCCCAGCTCTCGCCCCCTTAGCAAGCGCGAGGAAGAGATCGCGCACATGGTTGCCGAAGGATTCAGCAATCGTCAGATTTCCGAGCGGCTGGACTTGAGCGAGCACACCATCAAGAATTATTTATTCCGGGTTTTCGAGAAGCTCGGAGTGTCGACTCGCGTTGAACTCACGCTTTATGCCCTCAAGCGTGGCAAGGTTCCACGGACCAGACCGCAAGCGCCTACGTTACTCAACTCAGAGCCAAGACTGGTAGGCAGCGAGAACTAGAATTTGTCTATCCGGATCTTCTCTTCCGAATCAATCACGCAACCGCGATACGCAGCCTTGCTGAATCAACTCAGGGCAGTCTGAAATCCACCGTAATGTGAGTCTGAAATTCTTCCGGCGAGCCATTGCGAAAGAAAGGCTTGAAGCGCCATTGCCGGACGGCGTCAGTGGCTGCAGTTGCCAGTTGGGAATCGCCACTGACCGTGCTGAGCTTCTCGACCGTACCGTCCTTAGCCACTAAAGCCTCAAGCACGACCGGCCCCTCAATATGTTGCTCTCTAGCTGACTCAGGATAGTCGGGTTCGACCCGGAGCATGAGGTACTCGTCGGCAACCCTTGACGGCACATTGACGGGTCCGCTTGAAATGCCCTTCGCAGAGTGGCTTGAATCTTGCGATGGCGTCCGATAAATGACCTTCCCGTTTTCATAAACAACCAAGCCGCCCGGTGGAAGCGCACTCGTCCCGCTCTGCTGCGACCCGCTTTGTTGGGAAGCGCCCGGCGCACTGGCGCTCGAGGACGCGGGCTGAACGGAAACTGGTGCACTCGCGGTCGATGCAGCGTGCTGGGGTAGGCTAGCTTGCACCGCCTGGCTTGTGGCATTCACTGAGGCTTTTGTCTTGGTTGCAACTAGCCCTCTCGGCCTTCGCACATACCCCATCATCCAACCCAGGAACAACGCCACGGCAATCACGGCCAAGGTCAAAACGGTTGTCCCATAATCCCGTCGTTGGGAGACCATCGCTGTTTCCGCGACAGGAAGAGCCGCGTCAGGTTGTGCCGGATCAAACTGTTTTGGATCAAGCTCCACAGGATCAACTCGTACCGGATCAACTTGCGCGGGATCGCCCCTTGAAAGATCAGTAATCTCGGCTGCAGCGGTCGCCACTAACCCAGAAGACGGCAAGACCGGGACAGACGGGATTGGAACCGGCGGGGCCAGTACATCGGCAGCACGATCAACATTGTTGACGATGCTACGAGAAAGAGCCTGCAGGGTTTGAATCTCGCGATCACTAAACGCATTGGGACGGGGCGAAAAAATCTCAAACACTCCCAGCAGCTTTTCCTCTCGCACCACCGGAAAGACCAGGATGGAGCGCACACCCAGACCGCGACAGATCTCGGCATCCACGCGGGCATCGGTTTCGCTGTCGTCGCAACGCTGCCACTGCTTGCTTTTTACGCAAGCGCCTGAGAGGCCGGAATCCACGTCCAACCGGACTCCGAGATCCGGTGCATTGGCGCCAGTAGTAGCTCGGCAGACGATTTCATCGCCCCGGGTCAGGGCGATTGCGGCTGCAGTCGCGCCGGTCGCCAAGCGGGCGTGTTCAACGATTTCGTTCAAAACCAGATCAAGCGCCAAGTCGGCGGACAGGGCTCCGCCGCCGTGGGCAGAGAGCGCGGTCGCCAACTCCGCAAGCGACAAGCCGTCTTCTATTTCTGTACCTTCTTTTCCGCGCAGGGAAATCGGGGCATCACCCGGCAGTGGAGGGGCAAAGGAATCGGGCCGAGATATCGGACGATAAGCCATTTAGACAGCCCCAGTGCCAGAGGGAAGGTTTGCGGCTCCGTCCAGTCGGTCGCGCCGCAGGCTACCTGCCACCAGTTTAAACCTTGAGCGGAGTTTCCCGCGAAAAAACGCCCTTGTCAACCCAAATCGGCGATTACAAGCCCGTTCTGGACCCCTCTGTTGGAGACTCTACTTCAATCTTCCGCCTTCCCATTCCTGCATCGGATTACGCGGAATCGAGTTTCCAATCCTCTGACTGGCGGGGAAAACTGGTAAAGTATGGTTTCATAGCTAAAATCTTGCTTTCTGTAGCCGTGATATCGGGAGATTTTGGATGCACATTGCGATTGTGGGATCGGGATATGTGGGACTCGTGGCCGGGGCATGTTTTGCGGACATGGGCCACCAGGTCATCCTGGTTGACAATGATCAGCAGAAGCTGGCTGCGCTCAAGAATGGCCAGGTCCCGATTCACGAAAAGTTTTTGCCCGAACTACTGCAGTGCCATCGCAACGGCAGCCTCACTTATTCCGACGATCTGCGAGTTGCCGTGCAAGCCAGTGAAGCCGTCTTCATCGCCGTGGGAACACCGCCCACGGAACAGGGAAACGCCGACCTTTCGTACGTGGAATCGGTAGCGCGGATCATCCCGTCGGCCATCAATGGTTACAAGGTCGTAGTCGAGAAAAGCACGGTTCCGGTCTATACCAGCGAATGGATCCGCAAAATCATTTTGCGCAATGCGGCTGCGCCGGACTCATTCGATGTGGCGTCCAATCCTGAGTTCCTTCGGGAAGGAACGGCGGTCACGGATTTTCTTTATCCCGACCGCATTGTGGTGGGCGCCGATAGTGATCGTTGCGCTTCCGTCGTGCGGGCGATTTATGCTCCGCTTACCGATGGAAGTTATTACCGGCGGTCTGATGCGATCCCGCGGCCGGACCACGCACAGATCCCTCCCCCGCTGATCATCACCAGTACCAAGAGTGCGGAACTGATCAAACACGCCTGTAATGCATTTCTGGCGATGAAGATTTCGTTTATTAATGCGGTAGCGTCGGTGTGCGAGTCGGTGGGAGCCAATGTGCAGCAGGTTTGCCAGGGCGTTGGAACGGACAGCCGGATTGGCCCACGGTTTCTGAATCCCGGAATCGGCTACGGTGGCTCATGCTTTCCCAAAGATCTGATGGCATTTCGTGCGGTGGCGCGGGAGTGCGGGTACGAGTTCCGCCTGCTTGATGAGGTGATGCGCATCAACGAGGATCAGCGCCACCGTTTCTTGCGCAAGGTTCACAATGCGTTGTGGACGCTGCGGGGCAAGCGACTGGGCGTGCTGGGGCTCGCCTTCAAGGGGGGAACCGACGATATCCGTGAATCGCCTGCTATTTTGTTGGTGCAGACGTTGTTGCAAGAGGGCTGTCAGATCGCGGCCTACGATCCTGCCGCGCTGGAGCGGGCCCGCGAGGTCTTGAATTCCAGCGTGGACTACGCGAGCGATGCCTACGAAGCGGCCCGCGGAGCCGACGCTCTTCTGATCCTCACTGAATGGGATGAATTCGCCAGCCTGGACCTGGATCGCCTGCAGCAGCAATTGAAGTATCCCATCGTGATCGATGGGCGCAATCTCTATGATCCCGAGGCCATGGCGGCGCGTGGATTCACCTACTACAGCGTCGGACGACCAGCGATTACACCTGAAAATCCGCCGCATGAAGCAAGCGCTCCACCGAGGAAGGCCAGCCACTCATGAGCAAACTGCGTGCTCTGGTTACCGGCGGAGCCGGTTTCCTCGGTTCCCATTTGTGTGACGCGTTGCTGGGTGAAGGGTATTCGGTGGTTTCTGTCGATAACCTGCTGACCGGGCGCCGCTCCAACTTCGAACACCTGCGCGGCGACCCGCGGTTTGAATTCCAGCAACTCGACATTAACCAGCCCTTCGACTGCGGCAAAGTCGATTACGTATTCCATTTCGCCTGTCCAGCCAGCCCAGTCGATTACACAAAACATGGAATTGAGACTCTGCAGGTTGGTTCGCTGGGAACTTTTCATGCTTTAGATGTAGCGCGCAAGTACGGGGCGAAATATCTGACTTCTTCAACTTCGGAGTGTTACGGCGATCCCTTGGAGCATCCTCAAAAAGAAACTTACTGGGGCCATGTAAATCCCATCGGTCCGCGTTCGGTTTACGACGAGGCCAAGCGTTTCAGCGAGGCCGTGACCATGGCCTACCATCGCTATTACAACGTGGACACGCGTATCGTGCGCATCTTCAATACCTACGGGCCTCGCATGCAACTCAACGACGGGCGTGTGGTTCCCAACTTCATGAAGCAGGCGCTTCGTGTCGAGGACTTGACGGTGTACGGCGACGGCAGCCAGACTCGCAGTTTCTGCTACGTCAGCGATGAGATTGAAGGCTTCATACGCCTGTCCAAGTCTTCGGAGCATCTACCGGTCAACATCGGGAATCCCACCGAGTTCACCATTCTCGAATGCGCCCACCAGGTCCTGAAGGTAACTGGATCGAAGAGCAAGATACGATACGAACCGCTGCCGCAGGACGATCCCAAACAGCGAAGGCCGGACATTACAAAGGCAAGAACCCTGCTGGGCTGGGAGCCGCAAATCGATCTGGCGACGGGCTTGCGAATGTCGCTCGAATATTTTCGCGAGGCGGTGTTCGCAGAAAAAATGCCGAAGCCCTAAACCATCGTCGATGCTACCTGTCGTCATCCCTCGCGAAGCGAGGGATCCAGGTTTCTCACCCCGGCTTAGATATTTAGACAGTCCATTTAGGTTAACAGTTTCGGTTCGGACTGCACGCACGCAATCAACTGCTGCACCTGTTTTCGATGTTCGTCTGTTCTCAGACTGAACTCGACTCCCATACCAAAACCAGGATGCATGCTCAGCACTTTTCCATGGATCCGTAATCGCAGATCTTCAGTGCGCACCACAATCTTGAGAGCGGTTCCACTGTCGAAAGTCTCAGCGGTCTCGATGTAACAACCACCGGGGCTGATGTCGATCAAAGTGCAGCGTGTGGCGACGTTGCTTTGTGCACGATAGACCTCGGCCCCGAGGCAGCAGGCGCGTCGCGAAAGGTTGCGCCGATCAGCCGCCGAAACCGATAGCAAGCCAAGACCCGCGGAGAGCCGCAGCCCGGAGTCGTCGTCACTCGAAACCGGGTCACTCGAAACCGGGTCACTCGAAATCGGGTCACTCGAAATCGACGATGCCGGCGGCGCAGCTTCTGACCGCAAGGGAAGATTGGCCTGCAACCAATCGTTTAGCACCCGGCGCGAGCGTTGAGGTACCTGCGCAAAACGGATTCCAACCCGCCCCGAGGAATCCTGCCACATGACCTCGCCCGAAAGTCGAACCAGCGACGTGTTTCCCGGCAGGGCGAATTGGAAATAGACTTTGCAGTAAGGCGGCAATTTGCTGTCCGACCGCAAGGCAATTCCATCCTCGCTCAAATCCACGAGAGCAGCGGGGACATCTTCTTTCCCTGCGTACGCGATGGAAGTCTGGGCTGCCTGCAGCGGAATACGCGAACGCGTCCGTCTTTCACGCTGCATCAAACCGCACGCTGCTCGCATGCTATGGGCTGCCCGCTCGCGCGAAATCGGTTTGTAAAGCATGAAGTTTGCACCCTTCGCGAAAATGCCGCGCACCTCGTTTCGCCCGCTCACCATGGCGATTGCGACGATATTCTGGTTCGGGGGAGTTTTTCGAGCTTGAGCGATCAGTTCGACTGCGGCTGATTCATCTTGGCAATCGACCAGAAGAGCATCGAAGTGCCGAT
>DATHPO010000333.1:0-4541 GCA_035483835.1 Terriglobales bacterium | reverse complement strand
GCTGAGCGCATGACGATCGCGACGCAAATTGCGGTTGGCGCGCTGCGTTATTTCATGTTGAAGTTCACCAAGCCCTCCGTGATTGCCTTCGATTTCAAGGAAGCGTTAAGTTTTGAAGGCGAGACCGGCCCCTACGCGCAGTATGCGGTAGTTCGCGCCAGCAATATTTTCCGCAAGGGCGGCCTCGATCCAGACATTTTCTGTAGAGACGTAGCTAGCCACGTCTCTGCAGACGACTTCGCGAAGAATCTTAACGCTGCAGACGGGAATGAAATCTGGGAGTTGTGGCTGGTGTCCTCGAAGACGTCTTACGTGATCGATCAGTGCATCGCTACGACCGAGCCAGCTTATCTAGCCAAGCACGTGTTTCAGTTGGCGCAACTTTTCAATGCTTTCTATCACAGGCACCCAATACTTGCTGAGCCGGACGAGGGTCGAAAACGATTTCTGTTGGCGACGGTCGCGGTGGTGCGTCGCGAACTGATTCGCGCCTTGGCAACGATGGGAATCACGGTCCCGTCAGCGATGTGACAGGGCGGCGAATCGCCCGCCGCCACAAGGTCTAGCCGTTCAATCCTCTGGCGAACTCCACCAGGCTGCGTACCGCAATCCCGGATGGGCCTTTCGCGATCCATGGTTTATTCTCCTCCATCCATGCGGTGCCCGCGATGTCGAGGTGCAGCCACGGAGTATCTTCGGCAAACTCCTTCAGGAACATCGCCGCGTTCACGGCGCCGCCCCAGCGTCCGCCGGAGTTGACAATATCCGCGATGTTCGACCGAATATTCTCCTTGTACTCCTCGTCCAGCGGGAGGCGCCAAAACTTTTCGCCAGCCTTTTCCAGCGCGTGGCTGAAGCGCTCGTACATTTTCTCGTCGTTGGCAAAGACGCCGGCGTTTACGTATCCGAGTGCGACGACAACCGCGCCGGTCAGCGTGGCGGCGTCGATCAAGTGGGTGCAACCGAGTTGGCGAGCATAGCAAAGCCCATCCGCCAGCACCAGCCGGCCTTCGGCGTCGGTATTGATAATCTCAATCGATTTGCCAGACATGGCGATTTGTATGTCGCCGGGCTTTTGCGCCTTGCCCGAAGGCATATTCTCTGTGGCGCAGACGATCGCGGTCACTCGTATGTTCGGCTTAAGCAGCGCGATGGCCCGCATGGCGCCGATCATGGCGGCGGCGCCGGCCATATCGTATTTCATTTTTTCCATGCCATCGGCGGGTTTGATAGAGATGCCGCCGGTGTCAAACGTAACCCCTTTTCCAACCAAGCCGAGAACTGGATTGGCTGGCGCGTCCGCTGGCTCGTGGCGCATAACGATCAGCGCGGGAGGTTCGTCCGATCCCTGGGCCACACCCCAGAAGGCGCCCATCTTCAATTCTTTTATTTTGTCGGCGCCATACGCTTCGAATTTCAAGCCGACTTCCTGCGCCATTTTGCGGGCCCGCTCCGCCAGGATTGTCGGCGTCATGCGGTTGCTGGGTTCGTTCACCAGGTCGCGAGTGAAATTCTGCGACTCACCGATAATGCGAGCTTCATCCATCGCCTTCTGGAGTTTGGTCTGGTCCCCACGCGCAACAACCGTGATCGAGTCGATCTTCTGATCTTTCCGGTCGCTCTTGTACGTGTCGGGGTCAAAGTTACCGACGAAAGCTCCCTCCACAATCGCCTTTACCGCTTCGTCGCTGTTTATGCTTTCGGGAGCCAGAAAGGCAAAACTGCGAATCCCCTTCGGCTTGAAAAAGCGGACTGCTGCGCCGGCTAGCTTGCGCAACTCGGAGGCAGTAAAATTCTTAGCTTTGCCGCCGCCCAGTAGCAGCAAGCGTTTTGCCTTCAGTTTCGCGGGATGATGCAGCAGCGTAGTTTCAAATATCTTGCCAGTAACTTCGCCGGTGCCTATCACCTCGGCCGCGACGTCCCTGATGGCGGCGCCGCTGGTTTGGAGGCTGACTTCGGGTTTATCTTTTGAGCCTTGATCGAGAACCACCACGGCCAAGCATTCGGTTTCGACTTCTGCGGGATTGGCAACAGAAAGGTTAGTCTTCATAGTTTTTGTGTGACTCCAGTATCGTCGGCAGTGGGGCAAAAGTGCAAGCGCAGCTACTCAAAGATAACTGCGGAGTGCGATTGCGGAGATTGTTGCCCTACTAGAGTTCCGACCTAGTTCGCACCAGGAGCAGTGATTAGTCCACAAATGCTGGCAATTCTAGGCTGAGAATTCAGGTGTTTGCCGCCTTTTTCCGCTATCCGGCATCCTAAATAGTGTGGGCAGTTTGAGTAGATAGTTGAGTTTGAAAGGAGAACTCCATGAAGAAGTGTTGTCTGGTGCTTAAGGCGCTAGTCGCGGTTGCCGGGCTGTTGGCCAGCGTGCAGTTGGTTGTTGCTCAGGAAACCGCATCCGCAACTGGACCTGCCGTAAATCTGGTGGTGACAGTGGAAGCCCGTCACGGCTCCAGCGTTCCCGACGTCACTCGCGACGATGTGATGGCGTATGAAGGTCGAGATCGCGACCGGGTCACGGGTTGGCTGCCCCTGCAGGGAGACCACGCGGGACTGGAATTCTTCATTATGCTCGACGATTCATCGAATGTCACCTTGGGCTCGCAATTGGAAGATATCCGCCAGTTCATCAATGCGCAGCCCCCGACCACGAAGATCGGAGTCGCCTATATGTCGAATGGAAACGCGCAGGTCGTGCAGAATCTCACTAATGACCACGCGCTGGCGGCTAAAGCGTTGCGCCTTCCTCTCGGAAACCCCGGCGCCTCAGCGAGTCCGTATTTTTCGCTGGGAGACTTGATCAAGCGCTGGCCCGCAAGTGACGAACGCCGTGAGGTTCTGATGATCACCGATGGCATCGACCGATACTGGGGCAGCGGTCCGGACAACGCTTATGTCGACACCGTGATCGAACAAGCCCAGCGCGCTGGCGTCATCGCTTATAGCATTTACACGCCAGGAGTGGGGCACTACGGCCACAGTTATTGGCGGACCTACTGGGGTCAGAATTATCTCTCCCAGCTTTCCGACGAGACTGGTGGCGAGAGCTATTACCTCATTGGTTCCGCTCCGCCAGTCACGTTCGTTCCTTATCTCGAGGACATAACGCGCAAGATAAACCGTCAGTACCTGCTGAGCTTCATCCCCAAGCCGCAGAAAAAAGCAGGAATGCAGCGAGTAAAAGTCCAGACTGAGGTGCCGAATGCGGAACTGGTCAGCGCCGACAGAGTGTACGTTCCGGCTACGCCGCAGTAAATCAGATCCTGGGTTGACCTGACTCGGGTTGACCTGACTCGGGTTGACCTGACTCGGCTCTGACCTACTCGGCGGCCGCCTGAGAGTATCTGCGGAAGAAACTATCTTGCTTCCACTGCGGTCGCTGGGGGTTCTGCGCGACGGAGACCATTAGGCCTCGAATTACCTCTTCATAAAGCGCGGCCGCTTGCAGATCCACGGGCTGATTCAAATCGTCGGAAGGCGCGTGATAGCGCTGGGTGAGCCAGTCTTTGAGAATCTTCGCTTCAGAAGAACCAGGCGTGACTCCAACTCCCATCGCCAAGGCGGGAATTCCGTGCCGGATGAAATTGTATTGGTCACTTCGAATAAAGATGTTTCGCTGTGGCTCCGGGTCGGGCTGCACGCTGATCCCATAAGCCTGTGCCGCCTCGCGTGCCGAATCGCCAAGGTCGGACTCCGCCAGCCCGAACACGGTGAGAACCTTGAGGGGAACAATGGGCAAGAACATGTCAACGTTGATATCGGCAATCATCGATTTGGCATCGACAGTGGGATGCGCAGCGAAATATTTTGAGCCCAGCAATCCTTTTTCTTCTCCGGTCACGAATAGGAACAAAATCGAGCGTTTGAGCTTCTCCGGCGATTTCTTCAACGAAGATGCGACGTCGAGCAATAAAGCACTTCCGGAAGCGTTGTCCATGGCGCCGTTGTAAATGCGATCGCCGTTGATCGGCTCGCCGATGCCCAGATGGTCGATGTGCGCGGAGAGAACAACATATTCATTCTTGAGCTGGGGATCATTTCCCGGCAGTTTTGCGATTACATTGGCGGATTCGAGGTCTTTCTTCTCAAGCTTAGCTTTCGCTTCGATCGAAGCCGTTAGCGGGAAGCGTGGAAGCTGTTTGCGCTCGTTCGCCACACTCAGGATTTCGTCGAAGGTGTGCTCGGATCCCTCGAAAAGCTTTACTGCACTCGCCGGATTGAAGGTCACAGCAAGCTTCTCACCTTGGGTTTCATTGAATTCAGAACCCGCTAAAACCATGCTGGGGTGTGTACGATTCACCGACATACGAGACCATGGAATATCCATCGTCGCGGGATTGGCGATGCCAACGACTCCGACTGCTCCGGCCTTGCGGAGAGCCTTCCAGCGTTCGGCTGCGGACTGATAGTGGGAGCCCAGAGAGCCCGGAATTTCGGCCGGCAAACCGTTTAAGATGACTGCGACTTTCCCATTGAGATCGAGCCCCGCGAGATCGTCGTAGTTTTTCTCGGGAATGCTCAATCCGTATCCCACGAAG
>DATHPO010000332.1:0-9574 GCA_035483835.1 Terriglobales bacterium | reverse complement strand
GCGTTCCAGGCTGACGTTCTGTTTAAGCTCAGCCTCCGCGGCTTTGCCCAGTGCATGCGTGAGCAATCCAGACAGCAAACGGGCGTTTGTGGCGTCACACTCCGTGAAGGCGTTGAACTCTACCGAGAACACCGCTAATGCGCCCGCGACGCTCCGCCCGTGATATATGGGGGCAACCAGCAAAGACTTCACCGAGCCTGGGTGAATGGCGTCATACGCCGGACTCCAATGGTTTGATTCGTGTCGGTTTTGAATTGAGTGGCCGCTGGGGCCACAGATCGACGCCAACTCTGATAGCGTATCGAGTTGTAATCGCTCATCATTGGCCCCACTCCCGGTCCCGGCACGGTAAACAAATTCACGTCCGCTGAACAGCCAGGTCGCGGCTCCCGTGGCTCGGCTCAGTTTCACAGCTAGGCCTACGACTCGATTCATGGCCGCTTCCAAATCTATGGTCTCGGTCTCAATTGCCAGCTGGGCTTCGACCAGGTCGGATAGTGGCTGGGGGTTATCCTGGTCGGGGACGTGACCACTCCGGACCTGCCTGTTCAGTTGTTGGATCAGTGATGTGGCGCACAGAACCTGTTCGAAAGAGGACCGATCGATCGTGAATCGCTGACTCATGCCCAAGACATTCCTCATTTCAATAATGGTCGCCGGGGCGTTCCGGTTCTCGGATTCGTTCTCTCATTGCCTCACGCACCAAGATAATCTGCACCGGTGTAGCCCGACATTCACCTCAACAGCCGTTGTAACTTGCGAAGCTCGTCCAGGAGGGCACGTCGAACCTTCAGGCTTCTTCGCTTGCCGGTAGCAACTCGGCTTACATAGGAAGGGTCAACCTCTAGCTTGTTGGCCACGCGGCGATAAAGTCCGAGGTGGAGCATGTGCCCCTTAATGATGGCTTCGTCATCTTTAGTAGTCGCTGGCATCGACCCTACCGTCCCCGCTTGGGATATACCAGTCACCAAAAATGACAACGGGTAATTTTGCTAGTTGCTCCGCCAAGGTATCGTCGACGCACAAAACGATTTGGCGTGGGGACTTCAAGTAGACAAGCGAGTGCATGGGCCAACTCCAAGACCTGGAGTTAGTGTCAATATTCTTACCTGCAAAGACTGGTCAAAATTGCTCACACTCGTCTTTCTTGGCTGCAACATCCTTAGATGTCAGGAACAGAATCCCGCAGTCCCAGGAACCTGAGTGGTAGCGTACGCGAGGGCAAACGTGCTACACCCCCTAGAGTCTGAGTTACTTCTGTGGCCCGAAGAGCTACGGTATACGAGCGGGCGGGGATCGGAACGCGAAAGAAACCACAATTCTCAGTTGGTGTAATCGTGATTGCATCAACGATCTCCTGTTCCGGAACTCTGGTTCGCTTTAGGAGGCTGCTCCCAATCTTCCCCGAACACATCACAGGGGGATGCTGATCACCGCAATTCGTGAGTACTGGCGGCGCAATAATACGGAAGGACGTGTCGACGCCCCCCAGTCAAGCAGTAGAACGCCATGGCCAATCGTGACACCCGTGGCAGCGCCAAGGAAACGCAGGCAATTCGATCCGAAAGGCTTTCCTTACGATCACCCACGGCGGTAGAAAGATCTTATCGTTTCCCGAAAAGCTGACGATCTTTGGTCAGGGCGCAGCTCGCGGATATGTCCGCGCCATTCTTTCTACTGAAACTGCACTTCAGTCCTCGCAATAAAGTTAATGACTGGAACCTTGACACTAACCGTGGGCACGCAACCAGAGCGCATACTAAGCGACATCAGTACGAAAAGTCTCCAACAACGTGGCCCCCCGCTGGAATACGGACTCGAACAGTTGCGTAATCAGAGAGAACCGGATCGACATGAACCTCGCCTTTCTCTACATGTGAGCTGTTTGGGACAGACGGTCAGATTCTTACCGAGTAACGTTATGGAGTTTCACTCAGATGCTCCAAGTTCTTAAGCCGGACTCCTGAACGCGCAAGAATTCGACAGAGAAATCGGAATCACAATCAAAGAATGATCGACTTGCACAACCAAGATTCGAGTTGAGGTAAATATGACATCTCAAAGAGTGAACCTAGCGGTGACGGCTAGCATACCGATTGGGTGCGATTTCTGGTCCGAAGGTGATGGCTGGAAGGGGCGGTGCGAAAGCCCGTCGGTCACGGTAGGTGGCAATAGTTTCGAAGATGCCAAAAAGAATATGGCAACTGAATTACAGGCGGCGATCGAAAGAATGCTGCGTGAGCCTAACAGTGTGCGGAGAGTTGCCTGAGCCAGGCGCGCAACATTTCTAGGATTTTCTTCAACCACCAACCCAATATGCTTCCGTTCCAGCGGCTAGTAAACGGCGTAGGCCCTTTACGTATGCGGAGCCGGCGGCCGGGGTAGCTTCCAAGTCGGTCAAACTGCAAAGGCCCGCTCGGGCCACCGTGTGCAGTCACTCCTTAGAAGGGACGCGACCGCCAGCGTGGGATCTATTTTTTAAGTCGCCGCCCCCTGGAGTGGTCAAAATTGCACGTCTCATGACGCTACCGATGGATTTAGTGCCGATCAGGTTCCGGAGATCGCCCAAGGACAAATGAGCAAGGTTTTCCGCCCTACGCTGTAGCAGTTCGACAGAGTTTCCATCTCTTTAATCTTTGGCCTATCAGCAGCTTGGGTCGGTCGGCCTGCCTCTGCGGAATGTCTCAGCTAGGCCGATCGGGCATTGCGCGGATCGCAGGAACCTGAACTTAGAGGCAAACGCACCATCCGGAACGCAAGAAGCGGCTCGCAGCATGTGCTACGAGCCGTCTCGTGGAAGTAGTCGGGTTTACTACTGTTGTCGGCGTTCTTCTGGATGGGCCTCTTCTTTTGCTGGCTTAGGAGCGCTCTCTGGGTGGACCGCAGCCTGGGTTTTGGGAGCAGGCTCCTGATGCGCCTGGGCTTGCGGATGTGGCGCATTCTCGGGTCGAGCCGCCGCTGTCGCACCAGGCTTGTTCTCTGGACTGGGAGCAGCCTTCGCGTGCGTTGCATTCTGCGGTTTTGGTGTGCTCGCCTTGGCCGTCTCCGGACTAGGCTTGCTTTCAGGCTTTGCCGCGCTCACAGCCGGACGAGGTGTGTTCTCGGGGCGCGCGGCTGCTTTCTCAGGCGCAGCCTTTGCATGCGTTGCATTCTCAGGTTTTGGCGTAGTCGCCTTGGCGGTCTGTGGACGAGGCTTGCTTTCAGGCTTTGCCGCGCTCGCAGCTGCCTTGTTCGCAGCCGCTTTGTTCTCGGTAGCCTTACTTTCGGCTGCCTTGTTCTCAGCTGCTTTGTTCTCGGTAGCTTTACTTTCAGCTGCCTTGTTCTCAGCCGCTTTGTTCTCGGTAGCCTTACTTTCAGCTGCCTTGTTCTCAGCCGCCTTGCTGTCGGTCGCTTTACTTTCAGCTGCCTTGTTCTCAGCCGCTTTGTTCTCGGTAGCCTTACTTTCAGCTGCCTTGTTCTCAGCCGCCTTGTTCTCGGCCGCCTTGCTGTCGGTCGCTTTACTCTCAGCTGCCTTGTTCTCAGCTGCCTTGTTCTCAGCTGCCTTGTTCTCGGTGGCCTTATAAGGAGCGCCTGCCTCCTTGGCTGCCACCGTACCCTTGCCGGTAAATTCACCCGGTTTGGATGTTGCAGCAACGGGCGGCTTCCCTTGGTTCACCGACGCTCGTTGTTCTGGGTTGGTGCGGGCAGCGGCCACTTGTTGCGTTTGAGCAGCTACCGGGGCGATATGCTTCTCGTGGGCCGCGGCCTCATCTTGAGCGGTCGGACGCGCGGTGGTCCCACCTGCGCCACCGTTATAGCTGACGCGGTTCACTGTCGTATTGTTGATCACCGTGGTGTTATAAGTGTTGTGAATGTTGGTAACATTCACGTTGTTGACCGCAGTGTTGTATTGGAACTGTCCGTTGTTCCAGCGGCCACCTTGATAACCTTCACCGCCATAGCCGTAACCATAATTGATCCCGCCATAGAAACCGACTTGCGGACCCCAATAGCCTTCATTGAAAGCAAATCCACCGCCGCCCCAGCCCCAATAGCCTGGAGTCCAGAGGAAACCAGGTTGCGGAGCCATGACCCAGGTACCTGGCACAAAGAAGTAACCGCCGTCGCTATAAGCCCAGTAGCCAGGTGTCCAAAGATAACCCTGGGCAGGGACGGGCGGTTGCTCGTACACAGGTAGCGCAGGCGGACCAACTGAAATGGATACACCGATTTGCGCGAACGATGCCGCCGAGATGGCCAGCATTACGAACGCAAACAACAGAGAACGAACGGAGGGTATGATACGCATTGTGCTTCCTCTTGCCGGTTCATCCTTAGGCTTGCCCGGTAGTGCTCTACTGCTGCGGGTTGCGTGGATGGAGAGGCACGATTTCAGAACGAAACGCACTGAAGACTCGGTCTCGCTCGGAAACAGTTCCGTAATGAACTTTCTCATCTCGGGACTTTTAAGTCTGATCAAGAACGCTCACAACGAATTCGCAGCGGACGCACAAGGGAGGACGCGCAAGAATGCTGGGACTGAAATGAATGGAGGCACTTCACGGCGAACACGCGTTTTCCCCTTTTTCGGTAGTGGGCCAATTCCGTTAGCCCACTGCCCCTTTTTCCGATATGTTCGCGGCGTATCTGCTGGCGCGGAATATCCGCTACAAGGAAAAGTTAGTCGACCAACTACTTAATTCCAGTGAAAAGAGGCTGGCCCGTGTGTTTTTATTGCTAATTCATTTTGGCAAGGAGTGTATGCCGCAAAGTCGTGGTTCCCAAGATCAGTCAGGAGAGTCACTCCGGCACAATCGCTGGCCGCATCATTGTTTGCGAGCCCCAGCAATGGCGCTCGCCTCGATAAGGCGACGCTCGCCATCTGTGAAAAAGCCGCCGAGCAGGGCCTGCCGACCGCGCAAATCGCCTTGGCACAACTTTACGCGGCTCGTCGTGCTGGACCGAAGGACCTGGTGCACGCCTATATGTGGTTTCTGATCGCTGGCGAACAGATCAGCCAGGCTAAAAACCATCTCAATCAGTCCATGACCATGGAGCAATTGCTCGAAGCCGAACAAAGAGCCGCCGAGTGGATCAGAAAGATGAGAAAGATTCCACCCTCGTCGATTGAAAATCCTCCCAACGCGTCTATGGCCTGATTTGGAAACAGGATCTCGCGTTCCAGTACGCTAACTCATATGCGTACGCGCGACTCGTCTGGGACTCGCTTTGCGCTCGCCGCATCAAAACGCAAGAGCCGGAGCGGTAGGCTCCGGCTCCGTAGTTTGGGTTGCCGATCTCACTTTAGTGCGACGACGACCTGTTCGTTACCGACTCCGGATGCTTTGGCGAGTTGCAGTTCCTTCTTCAGTTCCTGTTCGTGCTTGGAGGTTGGGACGATCATGCCACCCGCGCCCGAGCCCTTCCAAACCTCGGTCAGGAAGTATTGGGTACCGACGCGGTCAAACACCAGCTTGCTTTCCGTGTTGCGAGGACTCTCGGTCCTGGCGATCGACAATGCAGCCGCCATGGTTTCGGTGTTCCGGATCATAATCTCGTTCGGGCTTTGGCTTAAGATCCTGATTTCGTAGGTTCCGGCTGGCAGTAGCGCAGCCCCAACGTTGAAGGCGAACGGCACATTGGCCTTCGCGTAGGACTGAGCGTAAGCACCGGTGGCGTTGAGCAACAGCGACATGACCACCAGCGACAGGATCGTGATAAGGTTGCGTTTCATGACGTCCTCCTTGGGGCTCCTTGCAGTGGAACCCAAACTGAATTTTGTCTCTAGAAGTCTTCAACGCCTCCGCTGAATACTTGCTGTGACGCATTTGTTAAGGCAAGCGTGGTGCCAAGTCGAGCCGGTCTCTTTTGCTAGACCATTCTGCTGCGTTTGCAACAAGATGAGTTTGGCCGACGGCGTCGACATGCTGCACAACCGGCATACGGTAGCCGATCGGCTACCAGCGAGTATTCGGCAGGTTCCGCAAGTGAAAGATCCTGTCGAAAGAGAAGCTTGGAGTGGGTCATCTTCAATCGAGTGCTTGCGAGTTGCGCCAGTCGATTCGGCGACGCGTGTAAGCAAACTCGACTAGACTATTTCGCAGAAGGGAGACTTCTTGAATCCAAGGTTGGTCGCGTTGTCAGGGCCGCTGGAGGGGACGGTCCACACTGTAACTGACGGTCCGCTGTCTTTCGGGCGGGACCCTGCCAACCAGGTTATGATCGGCGACTCCGCAGTTTCGCGAAAGCACTGCGCCATCAGCCAAGTCACCCGGGGCATTTATGAAATTTCTGACCTCGACAGTCACAACGGGACGTTCGTCAACGGGATTCAGGTTAGTCGTACGCCCATTCAACACGGAGACAGGATTCGCATCGGAACCAGCGAGTTTATGTTCCTCATCGGTGAGGATAATGGCTCCAGCCCGCAATCATCAGGCGCCGGCAGCCGGGGGATGGCAAGAAAATATCAGCAAAGGTCGCAGGAACCAATGCAATGGGGTTTGCCGCGACAGTCACGACAGTCCTTGGAACCTACCCAACTTGCCCTCCTTCATTGACTTGCCCTACCTCCAGAATTCGGCTTAGTCCGAACTGGGTGTTGGCCGGAAAAGAATTGACTTTGTATTTGCAATTCCGTGACAACACCGAAATTTGACCTGGTACGTTTTGCTCGTCAGGCCACGAGCGACTCTCAACGAGGATTGTGAACGACCCTGGAAGGAGGAAAAAATGAAGTCAAAACTGATTTGCATTTCTACGCTGACACTGCTTGCCATCGTGCCAGCCGCATTGGCGAGCAACTGGTATGTTGATGGAAAGCACGGCAGTGACAACAACAACTGCAAGTCACGGCAGCACGCCTGCAAAACGATCTCGAATGCTCTTTTGCTCACGTTGCCGGGGATTCTATCTTCGTAGCCCCCGCGACGTATCACGAGGGTCTTTACATCCCGTTCAACTTGAAGATTTTCGGTTCCGGTGCGAAGACAACCATTGTTGACTGCGGAGGCGGTAGTTGCCAAGCGGCAGTCGTCGGCTCCGAACCCAGAGTCCCGGTCACACTTTCCCGGATGACCTTCCGTGGTAGCAATGGACTGGTAGACAGCGGCGGTGGCATCTACAACTGCTTCGGCACCTTGACGGTCATCGATAGCATCATCACGGAGAATAGGATTCAGGGCGGGAAAGGCATCTTCGGTTATGGCGGTGGCATCTACAACTGCCCTACCAGCACCCTGACCCTCATCAATACCACCGTCAGCAGGAACAGTGCCGAGGTGGGCGGGGCCATCTGCAACGGTGGCCTGCTGAGGATCATCAATAGCACGCTCATCGGAAACGTCGCGCACAAGCATAGGGCTGGTGCCATCGCCAACTACGGCGGAATGAGCATCACCGACAGCACCCTCCACGGAAATAGCAGCGGTATTGGCGGCCTCGCCGGTGTCATCCTGAATGGCGGATTATTCCAGTCTTCGGGGACACTGGTGATTAGCAATAGCACGCTCAGCGGGAATACCGCGGGCGCAGGTAGTGGCGGTGGCATCTTCAACGTCAAGGGGAGTTCGGTGGTGCTGCAGAACAGCATTGTCGCTAACAATGCGGGCGGAAATTGCCACGGTATCATCACCTCCCACGGCTACAACCTGAGCAGCGATGATAGCTGCGAGTTCCACGGTCCCGGCGATCTCAACAGCACGGAGCCGCGGTTAGGCCACCTCCGCAACAACGGTGGGCCAACCCAGACCATGGCTCTACTCCCCGGAAGCCCGGCGATTGATGCGGGCAACCCCAAGGGCTGCACAGATGGTCATGCTCATGCTCATCTACTGAAAACCGACCAGCGCGGCAAGCCTCGCCCCGACAGAGAAGGCAAAACTGGCTGCGATATGGGCGCGTACGAACGGCAGAAAAACTGATTGGTAGTTGTTTCAATCAGGTCAGCATACCCGGACTCCGGTCACAACGAAGCATGAAAAGAGGCTTTACGCCAACCCCTGTTTGCAGTGAGTTACGGCTCTTTTCAAGGGGGCCATTACACGTTTCGACTACAGCTCAACTGGCAAAAGCTACAGTATTCCGCAGGGTCATGATTCGGCTTCCGTCAAGCTCCCGCCGCGCGGCAACTGGCAAAACTGACAGGTGACAAAGCAGGTGGGATGACCTATTACTGTGGATAGATTTCGAATGCTAAGAGCCTCGGTGAAAGCGCTTGGGCGACCGCCCTATATGCGACCGACAGAATCCGAGGCTTTTACTCACTCACGTTCGATGTTCCGCGCGGTGCGTTTTGGGGAAGCTACTCGTCGGCTTGGTGCTTGCCGCCAAGGAATGCAGTGATACTTGAAGTAACCTGGCCACAACGCTCACCCCCATTCAAGGATTAATGATCAATAATCCCGCTGTTTCACAACTGGGATGGTCACACGCGATTACCTAGGTACCAGCAGGACGGGTATTCGTTATTTCTGGCCGCCAGCCTACGGTTCCAGCAGAGCACCATTCGGATGAAATCATGCGCTATCCCCGCGAATTCACTATGGCTGAGGAGCACGCATTGGCAAGCACAGATCCTGAGTCTCACTTTTGGAGCCTGGCCGGGCAGTCACGCGACCCCAGCTTCGCGTTAGGGACTGTCAATTCTGCCAGTGGCGCCACTATTCGAGGCTCCTTAGACTCTTTATAAATGGTGACCGTGTCTCGCGTCGAGCAGATACGCTGCCCAAGAGGAGAGCAGGTGACTAAGCGAATAATAGCCCTTTGAGCAGCGGCCACGGTATTTTCCGTCACCTATACAAGGAACCAACAGCAGCAGAAATTCCGGTTCAAGCAGAATCGCGATTCAACAAACGCCAAAAGGAAACATCGCCATGACTAGTATGCTCGCGAAATCCAGCCGCCGCGACGGTCCGGTAACAGCAAAACTCACCCCTCCCAGCCGTACCCCGACGCCTGATGACGGTGCACTCGATGCAAACCTCCTTCACAAGATGGATGCCTGGTGGCGCGCTGCCAATTATCTGTCCGTCGGTCAGACCTATCTCTACGACAACCCGCTGCTTAAGGAGCCGTTGAAGAAGGAGCACGTGAAGCCACGTTTGGTCGGCCATTGGGGCACGACGCCAGGTTTGAACTTCATCTACGTTCACCTCAATCGCGTCATCAAGGAGCGCGACGTGAACATGATCTACATCATTGGTCCCGGGCACGGCGGGCCGGGCATCGTGGCCAATACCTGGCTTGAAGGCACCTACAGCGAGTTTTACCCGAACATCCCGCAGGACGAGGAGGGGATCAGGAAATTGTTCAAACAATTCTCGTTCCCGGGCGGCATTCCCAGTCACGTCGCGCCGGAAACGCCCGGCTCCATTCACGAAGGCGGCGAATTGGGCTACGCGCTAAGCCACGCATACGGAGCGGCGTTCGACAACCCCGATCTCATCGTGGCCGCTGTTGTTGGCGACGGCGAAGCGGAGACTGGGCCGCTAGCGACCAGTTGGCACTCGAACAAGTTTCTCAACCCGGCCGCCGACGGCGCGGTACTACCCATCCTCCATCTTAACGGCTACAAGATTGCCAATCCGTGTGTGCT
>DATHPO010000331.1:0-13016 GCA_035483835.1 Terriglobales bacterium | reverse complement strand
AATGTTGAAGGAAAAATGTCCGGCGGTGAATCCGCGCTTCTTGGCCTCGGGCAGGGAAGCAAACAGATCGCGGATGCCATCGAAGGCCTTGATATAAGTGACCGGGTTCGACCGCGGCGTGCGTCCGATCGGAGATTGATCTACCAGCACGACCTCGTCGATGAACTCGGCACCATCCACGCGATCCCAGGAGGGCGCAGCGCTGGCGCCTCCGTTGGGCTGCTTCTTCGCATCTGACAATGCTCGATACAGCACGTCGTGTAACAGCGTGGATTTCCCCGAACCGGAAACGCCGGTAATCGCCACCAGCATTCGCAAAGGGATCTCCAGGTTGATCCCTTTCAGATTGTGGGCGCGGGCGCCGAAGACTTTAATTCGTTGCGGTCCGGGCTTGCGGCGAGCGCTTGGGATCTGAATCTGCAACTCTTCCGAGAGATAGCGTCCGGTAAGCGAGCCCGGCATCTTTTGGATCTGATCGTAGGTTCCGGCCGCGATCACCCTGCCCCCGTTTTCTCCGGCGCCGGGCCCTAGGTCGAGAATCGTGTCGGAAGCTTGCATGACATCGCGATCGTGTTCGACCACCAGAATCGTGTTGCCCAGGTCGCGCAGGTTGTGCAGGATCTTGATCAGGCGGTGCGTGTCCCGGCTGTGCAGTCCGATCGATGGCTCGTCAAGCACATATAGCGTTCCTACCAGCCGCGAGCCCAGCGATGTTGCCAGTTGAATGCGTTGCGCTTCGCCGCCCGATAGCGTGGACGCGAGCCGGTCGAGGGTCAGGTACTCCAGTCCCACTTCATTCAAGAAACGCAGGCGTTCGCGGATCTCTTGCAGCAACCTCTCGGCGATGCCCGCTTCCTGATCCGTCAGTTCTACTTGTCCAAAGAACTTCGACGCGTCTTCGATCGTCATGCAGCACACGTCGCGGATATTCATGCCGTTGATCTTCACCTGCCGGGCCTCCATACGCAGGCGGGCTCCCTTGCAGGTGGAGCAGACTGAATATCCGCGGTAGCGGCTGAGGAATACGCGGACGTGAAGCTTGTATTTCTTTCGCTCCAGGTAATTGAAGAAACCGCGCACCCCGAGGAATCGTCCCTCGCCCGCAATTATCAATTCCTGATGCTCACGGTCCAGTTCGCTCCAGGGCACATCCGTGGGGATGCCGGTTTCGCGGGCAAAGCGCTTGAGGTCGCCAAGCAGAGAGCGGTACTTGGGCTTGGTCCAAGGCTCGATCGCACCTTGATTCAGGGTCAGCGATTTGTCGGGAATTACGAGATCCAGATCGAAGTCGATGGTGTTTCCGAATCCCTGGCACCGCGGGCAGGCGCCGTATGGGTTGTTGAAGGAGAACAATCGCGGCTCCGGCTCCTCGTAGCGGATATTGCAAACCTTGCATTCAAACCGCTGGGAGAAACGCTGCTGTTCCGAAGCCTGTCCTTCGCGAAGAGCGGTCTCGAAGATGACCTCACCCGACTCGCGATAACCGATCTCAATTGCATCCACGATTCGGGCCCGGGATTCTGACGATACCGTCAGCCGGTCTACCAATACAAAAACGGGCTCCGCAAAATTAATATTCAGCAACGACTCGGGCGTGGAAAACTCAAAGATCTGTCCATCCTGATAGAGGCGATTGAACCCGCGGGTGCGCAAATCAAGCAGACGACTCTTAAGTTGATCCGATACGAGTTTCTTCGCGTCAGTCTTTGGCTTCTTCTTGCCCTTGCGCTTAGCTGCGGCGGGAGTTATGTTCGCTGGGCTCGGCGCTTGTGGCGCATTAGTCTGCAGCGGAAACAATACGCTGAGCCGTGTCCCGTCTCCCAGGCTCAGGACTGCACTCGCTACTTCGTCGACAGTATCTTTCTTAACCTGGTTGCCACATTGCAGGCAGTAAGTCCGGCCGACCCGGGCGAAGAGCAGGCGTAGATAGTCGTAGATCTCGGTTGCTGTGCCAACCGTGGAGCGAGGATTTCGTGTAGTGTTTTTCTGCCGGATGGCTACTGCCGGGGCGATTCCGTCGATAATGTCCGCGTCTGGCTTCTCGATCCGCTCCAGAAACTGGCGGGCGTAGGCGGAAAGCGATTCAACATACCGGCGCTGGCCCTCGGCATAAATCGTGTCGAAGGCAAGCGACGACTTGCCTGATCCCGACACCCCGGTGACCACCGTCAAGGAGTTGTGCGGGATCTCAAAGTCGATGTTCTTGAGGTTGTGAACCCGGGCGCCGCGAACAACGATGGTTTCAGTGGACATCAGTTGTGGTATCTGCAAAGTGCCGCACCCATCCCGTGGCCTCGAATTTCCACGCCGTGGGTCTCCTTGGAAGCCTCGGAAGGGGTATGGAACTCTCTATTATAAAGCAGGGCTCAGCTGGAGCAGGAGAGTAACCGATTTTGCGATGATTTTCGCGCGTCAAATGGAGTAATATCGTAGGCTTTCGGCTGTTGTCGCGGATTCGCCGGAGGCATAGCTTAGATCGATCCATGGTATCGTCGCTAACCACTACCCTCGCACGCGTGACCTCACGTAGTTGGTCGGGGCCGGGTCTCGTCGGTCTGCAATCGGTGGTCCTTTTTGTGTTCCAGTTTTCCGATCAGCATTCCAGCAAAAAAGACAATGTCTATAACATCCTGTGGGTATTGGTTTTTGGGTTCGCAACCCTGAATATTCTTGGCCTGGTCGCAAGGCGCTTCGAGCCACGCCGCAGCAATCTGAATTTCGGCGAGATGCTGGCGATCACAGTAACAGTCGTTTCGGTGGTTCTCCTGGGTTGGGAAATGCTCTCGCTGTTCCACATCTTTCCCATCAAGATCCAACCCCATTGAGTTTCTTCGATCAAGAAGCGCGCATTTGCGCTATGATTTCCTGTATGGCAGAGAACTCCCCGGCTTTCGATATAACCTGCCCCTGCTGCAGTGCGGTGCTGAAAGTCGATCCAACGGCTAAAGGGGTTATCGCCCATACTCCCGCCGTCAAGCCCAAGATGTTCAACGATTTCGAGGCAGCTGCCAAGGCCATGAAGGAACAGGACAGTCGCCGTGAATCCATCTTCCGTCAATCGGTGGAAGCGCAAAAGCACGCGGGAGATCTTCTGGAAAAGAAGTTCCAGGAAGCGGTCAAAAAGGCCAAGGAATCCCCCGACACCGGCAAACCCATCCGTGATTTTGATCTCGACTAACGATCTTCGGGAATCGAACGCTTCGACTTCCGTGCAGAGATTCCCATCGATTGTAAAGTTTTATAAATTTTCACTGGATGGAATTTTTGTGTGCGCGCTGCCGCACAATCGAGCGTAAGATTACGCTCGATGTCCGACCTTCCCCTGCTGCTCGGCCATCGCGGCGCCCGTTCGTCTACCCCGGTTCCAGAGAACACCCTTGCGTCTTTCGATCTCGCCCTTGAGCACGGTTGTGATGGCTTTGAATTCGATGTGCGCCTGACCGGCTGCGGGCGCGCCGTAGTTTGTCATGACCCCAAGGTTGACGGCATCTCCGTCGCTCAAGCATCTGCCGATCAACTCGTTGCTCTCCCCATCCTCGAGGATGTCCTGCAGCGCTACAGTCAGCGGGCTTTCCTCGATATTGAACTGAAAGTTGCCGGCCTCGAGTCGAAGGTGCTGAACTTATTGCGCCAGCACAGGATGGAAGAAGGCTACGTGGTGTCTTCGTTCCTGCCCGAGGTGGTGATGGAACTAAAGACCCGCAGCGCGAAAGTTCAAGCTGGGATCATTTGCGACAAGCCCGGGCAACTTGCGTCTTGGCGCGAACCGAACGCCGAGTATGTTATTCCTCATCATTCGCTGGTCACACTTAACTTGGTGAAGGACGTCCATGCTGCAGGCAAGAAATTGCTCACCTGGACGGTGAATGATCGAAAGATAATGCTGCGCCTCGCCGATTGGCGGGTCGACGGTATTATTTCCGACGATACGAAATTGCTGGCACAAACCTTCGCGTCGTAACTTAATGTGCGCGAAGCTTTCATGGAAAGCGCAAACCTAGGCTTTGATTTTCTCGAGTGATCCCCGCCTGAGACGCCTTGCGCAAGAACCCGTCGCGTTCTCTCTCAAACTCTTCCAACTCAACGGTTGTGCGCTCCTCACCCCAACCCATAACTGCGCCAATGCGCCTTGCCGCTTCCCGACCGCAAGACTGTGACCAGCAGGCGCCCAGAGCCACCGGTACGCGCCGTAGCAGCACATCCGCGAGCGTAGAGGCGCATTCGTTGCTGAATGCGTCCCACGCCTCCGCCACAATGTGGCTGGTATGCGGGCACAATGGAGTGCGCATTTCCGAACCGTCGCGAGCCTTACGGGCGACGGTCAAGGCTCGCTTTCCGTACCATTCCACAATGCTTCGTGCGGCGTCAGCACTAATTCCGCCCGCCTCCGCGACTTCAACCACCCAATGCTCCAGAGTTGGGTCAACTTGGTCGCCGGAAGCGATGGCAAGGGCAGGCTCGATGACTTTCACACCAATCTTTGCCGCGCATTCGCGGGCCACGCTGCCCGCGGTGGTTAGCTTGCCCCCGATTACGGAAATCATCTGCGCGGCACCGTCCGCGCTGTGATCGTGGAGATAATGTTTCCGGGTTACCGCCGATGGACTTTTCTTCGGCGAGAAGGGAAGCGGGCGGATTCCGGCGAACGCGTAGTGTATGTCGTCGTGCGTAAGTCGCGTCTGCGGAAACAAGTGGAAGAAGGAGCGCAGCAGGTAGTCAATCTCGTCGGCGGACGGTTGCACCTGGCCGGGATCGTTCCCGTCCGCAACTTCGGTGGTCCCGACAAGCACCTGTTCGTTCCACGGGATCACAAAGATCGGACGACCATCCACCCCTTCGGTGTAAACCGCAGCTTGCGGCGCGCCTGCGAATTTCGACAACACGATGTGCGATCCGCGAACCCCACCAACCATGGGGTGCTTCGTCTGGATGTTTGAACTCTGACAGATGCCATCCGCCCACGGGCCGGTCGCGTTGATGATCCAGGTGGCGTCGACGTGCTCCTCATTTCCAGTAAGCTGATCTCTCAGCGATACACCGGTAGCGCGCCCGTTGCGAATTCTTGCCGCCAGCACCTCGGTGTGATTGCGCGCCACAGCGCCGGCTTCGATCGCCTCCACCAGCCATTCCGCAACCAGGCGTTCGGGAAACTCACACTGCGCGTCGTCAAAACTGAAAACAGAGAAGTGTTTTCCTGCGTCCAGCAAACGCTCAAGTTTGTCTTGCTCGGTGCGGCTTCCATCCACTCCACGGGCGGCGTGTCCCATTCTCCGATAGAGCCATAATCCGGTGCGTACTGCGAGAGCGCTGCGGCGGCTCTCTTCACCTAACGCCAGCAGGAACTGCAGGGGATGCACCAAATGGGGGTAGCGCTGAAGCAACCACTCCCGCTCCCGCAAAGACTCCCGCACCTGTCCTAGGTCGCCGTACTCGAGGTAACGCAAGCCTCCATGAATGATGCGGGTCGAACGGCTGGTCGTGCCTGCGGCGAAATCGTGTTGCTCGACTAGAAGCGTGCGCCGTCCAGCGCGAGCACATTCACGAGCGATGGCGACTCCGTTGATTCCCCCGCCAATGACAATCACATGGAAACGCCCATTCTGAAGAGATGGTCGCGAGTTCATGCGTGGCTTTAGATGCGTACCCATAGGCAAGGCGGGGAGGATAGGCGGATATCGGTTTCCAGTCTCGCCCCATGCATCCCAAGTAGAAAGATAACGTTAGTTTCGGCTGGTGGGGAATGACTTCTTTAGCTCGTCAGTTTCCCGGACGCGGACGTCCGCGGCCACGTGATTGGTGCTCTTCGCGATATCCGTCATTGCTCCGGCACACGCGCCTCATTTACAGTGATGGTCCCATGCCAACTACTGGAGAGCGTTTCGAACGGGCGGTTTCCATCATGGCCCGCCTGCGGGGTCCCGGCGGATGCCCATGGGACCGCGAGCAGACCTTCGACTCCATCAAGCCCTATACGCTCGAAGAGACCTATGAAGTGCTCGAAGCGATTGACAATCACGATTGGGACGAATTGACTGGCGAGCTTGGCGACCTTTTGCTGCAGGTTCTGTTTTACGCGCAAATGGCGAAAGAGCAGAACACGTTTTCGATTGATGAAGTGATCGATCGGCTTTCTGCCAAGCTGGTCGATCGCCATCCCCATGTTTTTGGAGACGTGAAGGCTGAGACCTCGTCAGACGTGGTGCGCAACTGGGAAGCGCTCAAAGCTGAAGAAAAGAAAAAGCGCCTGGATGCCGGCGGCGGAAAGTCAGCGAAGAATGACAGCAAGCCGGAGTCCATTCTCGCCGGAGTCTCAGCCGCGATGCCGGCGCTGCTGGAGGCTCACAAGCTCAGTTCGCGCGCATCGCACGTAGGCTTCGATTGGCCGAACATTCAAGGACTGTTCGAAAAGCTGCATGAAGAAACGGAAGAGCTAAAGGAGCAGCTCAAGGACTTCCCCGCACCCGGCCCCCAGCCTCAGGGACGGGGCGTTGCCGGAGCTGGTCGCCCGCAGATAAGCCAGGACCTGCGCCAGCGGCTGGAAGGCGAGGTAGGCGATCTTTTCTTTGTGTTGGTCAACATCGCTCGCTACCTTTCGCTTGATCCCGAGTCGGCACTGAAGAAAACCAATCGAAAATTTAAGCGTCGTTTTCAGTGGATGGAGGATCAGTTGCGAACTTCGGGGCGCACTCCCCAGCAAGCGTCGATGGAAGAACTCGAATCCTTATGGCAACAGGCCAAGCAACAGGAGCAGGATGCCAGGTGAGCGCAGACTCGATCGATATTCGCAAATGCCACCAGCTTGACGAAATGCGAGCCTGCGTTCGACTGCAGCAGGAAGTCTGGAATTTTTCCGATGCCGACCTGGTGCCGCTGCGCATGTTTGTCGTGGCAGAGAAAATCGGAGGGCAGGTGATCGCTGCGTTCGCGGGCAACGAAATAGTGGGATTTGCCCTTTCAATACCGGGCGTCCGGGGCGGGCAGTCCTACCTGCATTCGCATATGCTGGCGGTGCGGAAAGACTATCAGAATGCAGGTCTAGGCCGCCGCGTCAAACTTTTCCAGCGTGACGACGCGCTCGCCCGTGGTTTCGAGCTGATCGAGTGGACCTTCGACCCGCTGGAAATCAAGAATGCGTATCTCAATATCGAGAAGCTGGGTGCTATTGCGCGCCGCTACAGCGTGAACCAGTACGGCATTACGTCGTCACCGTTGCAGGGCGGACTGCCCACCGACCGGTTGGTGGCCGAATGGTGGCTGAAGTCGAAGCGCGTCGAAACCTTGCTGCAAACAGGAAAGAATCCGCACATCGAAACCCAGGGCACGATTTCCGTTCCGGCTCAGATTTACGATTGGAAAGCCTCTACCACAACTCGAAGTCAGGCAAAAGAAGTGCAAGACCGCAATCGAGAACAATTCGTAAAAGCATTCGCCGATAAATTGGCAGTGCTAGGCTATGAGCGCGACCGGCAGGGAAGCGGCAAGTTTCTACTTGGCCAGTGGGACGAGAAGTGGATTTATCCCGCATCTTGAACCCGGGAAGGTGTTTCTCCTGCGCAGATCGCCGTAGTGAGTATCGTTAGACGCTATGAAAATTGAAGCTATCACCCTTCGTGAAATTCAAATGCCGCTTGTCCACTTTTTCGAGACAAGCTTTAAGCGCACTTTCAGCCGCAGAATCCTCCTACTAACCGTCCACTGCGACGGCATCGATGCCTGGGGAGAGTGCGTGGCCGGCGAAGATCCGTTCTACAGCAGCGAGTGGACGGAGAGCGCGTGGCCCACGATCAAAAGTTACCTCGCCCCGGCAGTGTTGGGCCGGACGCTTTCGTCCGCACAGGAGGTCGTGCCTCTCATGGCGAGGGTGCGGGGCCATGACATGGCTAAGGCCGCCCTCGAGAACGCGCTGTGGGACGCCGAGGCTCAAGAGAAGCAAATGCCTCTATGGAAGCTGCTCGGCGGTACACTGCGGGAAGTTTCCTGTGGCGTTTCCATTGGCATTCAGGACTCGATTGAGCAACTGCTCGAGAAAATTCAAACCGAACTGGCCGCGGGGTATCGGCGCATCAAGATAAAGGTCAAGCCTGGTTGGGATGTGAACGTACTGGAGCGCGTCCGCTCGCGCTGGCCCGAGATTGTCCTCAGTTGTGACGCGAACTCGGCTTACACTCTGGACGAACTCGAACACCTTCGCGAATTCGACCAGTTCAATCTCCTGATGATCGAGCAGCCGTTGTGGCATGACGACATCTTTTATCATTCTCGCCTCCAGCAACAGCTTCGCACGGCGATTTGTCTGGACGAGTCCATCCGCCACGCGCGCGATGCAGCCAAGGCTCTGGATCTAAGCGCATGCCGCATCATCAACATCAAGGTCGGGCGTGTGGGGGGATTCACCGAGGCCAAGAAGGTTCACGATGTCTGCGCATCCCGAAACATCCCAGTGTGGTGCGGGGGCATGCTCGAATCGGGGGTGGGGCGCGCTCACAACATTGCTCTTTCCACCCTGCACAACTTTCGCCTGCCGGGAGACGTTTCCGCCTCGAAACGATACTGGAAGGAAGACGTCATCGAACCTGAAGTCGAGGTCACGCCGAAAGGTACAATTCCGATCCGCGATGAAGCCGGCACCGGCTATAGGGTACGTGAGGATTTGGTCGAAAAACTCACTGTCCGCAAGGAAACAATCCGCGCGGGGAAATGAAGACTTGCAACCACACGCGACAGGTCGAGCCGATCGGCGCTGCTACTTTGGCTGTTGGCCGTTCTCCGCGAGTTCCGCCTCTTGCTTTTTGAGCAGTTCCACCCCCTGGGCGAAGTTCAGATTCGAAGGCGCTGGCCGAAAACCGCTAAAGACTTCGTCTGACCTGATATTGAGGCTCTTGAACAGAAGCTCTTTACCGGTAAAGGTCAGGCTCATGTGGGTGACTTCCCAGTCCCCTTGCATTACTTCGGCCTGTTCCACCAGAAAGTGCCCGCCTCGGTCCAGGTGGCCAAGGATTCCCCAACCGAAACCCACCTCCTTGGTCAAGGTTCCATCGATCTTCGCGATGCGATGCTGGTCGGCGTCGATCAGCAGGTAGCCCTGCATTCCGGTAAGCACCTGCTCCACGTGGCTAGGCGGAGTGTACTTGGGATTCGGGCGGAACTTGAGGCGGACCAACTGGTCGCCAGCTTTCCCGATTGTCTGATTCCCAACCATAGTCCCGTCGGGTTCGTAGAGGAATGCATCGGGTAGCGCCTTTATGATCCGATTTTCACGCTCCCCGTCTTCTTTCTCCAACTTCTGCTTTTTCTTTAGAGCCTCTGGATTACGCGCCAACTCGGACAAGCGAGCTTCTTCAGCTTGGCGTTGCTCCGGCGTCAGGGGCTTATCGTTGATGGCAATCAACATTCCTGCCATGCCTTCGCGGGTCTCGACAATCAACTTCGTCTGTGACCCGTGAGGAGTTTCCTTGCGATCTAAAAACATCGCTCGCGCGTTGCCATTACCAGGCGCAATCTCCCGCTGAACCGTGCGGCGCACCAGCTCGACGGGGGATTCAGAGGGTTGGTCCGCGGAGAATGCAAGGACCGCATTGACCCCAGCCAGCAGAGCAATTGTGATCGCCAGCTTCGCGTTGAAGTGAATTCGCCTCATGCACGCCCAGTCTTAACTTAGACGTTAGTTGGCTTACAGCCGTTGTATATGTTTGCTCCCTGCGGGGCAAGTCGGAAAGGCGAAAGCCCTGTCATTGGACAGGGCCTTCAAAAGAAAACTAACCGCGCATTGTGTAATGATATGAGCTATTTTCCCTTGTACGTTCGTGGCGAGCCGACTCCGGCACAGAGATCCCAGCCCACCTTGCAGCGCGAATCCCCCTGCGTGATGTCGTAGAAATCGGCCTTGTACTCCTTTTTGTTTGTGTACTCTTTATAGATCGCCGTGAGTTCGTCGTCGGTCGATTTCATCTTTTCACCGGCGGCATTCACGATCCCGGCAAAAGTCGGTGAAGACCAACTCGTGCCGGCTACGCCGATCCACCCACCCTGACTGGTTATGTAGATTCCCGCGCAGCAGAAATCCGACGCCACATCTGGATATCCACGCTTGCTCCCAACGATATTTTTTATCACATCTTGATAGCTCGGTCTGGGCTCATATGGGCTGATATCGCCTCCGCCTCCGCCGTACGTTTCGCTAACAAAGTCCCCATTGGAATCGCGGTTGAATACCGTGCCCCCAACCGATACGACATTCGGCGAGGCTGTGGGATATGCAGATTGTCCGATCCCCGAGTCACCGCTCGAAGCAAAATAGACAACTCCCGGCTCAGTGAAAAGTTTGTCGTATTTTAAATCGTAGTCGGCCTCGGCATCAGCCCAGCTCATGCTGATCACGCCACCACCATTCTCGGCCACCAACTTACTCGCCACCGTCACCGCATACCAGTAGGGATCCGTGTTGCAAGTGCCGGCCATGCACAGCTTGGACTCCACCAGGAAAAGCTTGGCTTTAGGCGCCATGGCATGAGCCCACTCGATATCTAATGCCTCTTCGACGTCCCAACCGGAATAAACCGGAGGCTTGTGCCCGTTGGCATACACCACGTGGAAGTCAGCATCAGGGATACCGAAATAACTCGAAAAGGTGTGCAGGTCTGCCTTTGCGGTCGGATAGTCTCCAGCATCTATAATGGCGATAGCTCCCACGCCACCCGTCGGAATCTTGGTGCTTGTGTCGATGGGGCAGCCTTTTGGCCCGCTCACCAATTTGTACACGCAAGCCAGCGATCCCGGCGTCTCAGTGCCCGGAGGAGGCCCTCCTGTGGTATTCGGCACCTCTGGCACCGCCAAAAAGTAGTTTGTGTGTATCCGGCCAGGATGCGGAATGCTGGACTCGGGAACGACAAGGGTAAATCCATTGATTTTTACCTCGTCAGCTGCGTGCACAGGACCGGGCAAGAGACATGCGCCAAGCGATAGCGCAGCCCCAGTAATCATGGAAACTACGACGGAATGTTTCATGCACCACTCTTTCTCTAAACCAGGGAGCTTCGGTTTTTGAATTGTAGACCGACCGGAATTGTACACTGGCTTTGGCCGCCAGATAAGGGGGATCAGGGGATCTTCAACGGAAATGCGGCATGAACTCTGCAAACTTTTTCACTAAATCTCGCGCCTTGTCCCCCAGAATCGACCAAATAGTTTAGAATCCGTTATTCCTGCTTTCGCCAGCGGCCGTGCGTTCAAAGGAGAAACCCTAAGTATGGACATGCCAAAGACCGGAGAGTTCGCACACATCGGCAAATCTGTGGTGATCAAAGGAGAGCTTTCCGGCAGTGAGGATTTGTATATCGACGGAACGGTCGAAGGCACGATTCAACTGCATGGGAACAATCTGGTCATTGGACCGAACGGCCAGGTGCGCGCCGATGTCAACACAAAGGTTGTGGTGATCCAGGGCAAGCTGGAAGGTAATATACGAGCCAGCGAGCGGGTGGAGCTGCGGAAGTCCGCCGTCGTCGTAGGCGATATTGTCACCCAGCGAATTGCAATGGAGGACGGCGCTTACGTCAAGGGTAAGATAGAAATCCAGAGGGAAGCCGCCAAGCCGAGCCCCGCGCCCGCAACCAAGCCCGAACTGCAGGTCGAGGCGAAGAGCGCTGCGGCAGGGAGTACTCCAGTAACCAAGCAATAGAATTTTTCGCCGGTTCAACCGCGCGGGCCGCGATATATTTAGATTGCGGGACTCTGTTGAACCGGACGCCGGGAATTTGCCATGGCATCCGTTACGCACAGCTTCATGAAACTTTTTCGTGGTCCATCCACCGTCCCCGGTCAGGGGGTCAGACCTGTGTCTACGACGCAGCGGCTAACACGCCGCTCCAGCGGACTGGGCGCAGTTTCGCGCACGCTGCAATCCGAAGAACCAATCTGCGTTCTGGATATTGGTTCCACGTCTGCTGCCAACATCCGTTATCTGACCCAACGCGGACACAAGATCTACAGCGAAGATTTGCTCGAGGCCTCGACCGATCCAGCCCTGATCACGAAGGACGAACAGGGGCAGACGATTCTGGATAGCAGGCGCTTTCTAGCCGACAACCTCGTCTATCCGGCCGCCCAGTTCGACATCGTGCTGTGCTGGAATTTGGCCGACTATATGCCGGAGAGCCTGGTCAAGCCCGTGGTCGCCCGCCTCTGGTCAACGATCAAACCCGGCGGCATGCTGCTCGCCTTCTTTCATACTCGCGAAGCCGGACCGGATGCGCCTTGCTACCGCTACCACATCGTGGACAACGACATTCTGGAGATGCAGCACGTCGAAGCGCGCAGAGATTTGCGCCGGGGTCCTACAGGCGTGCTTCATACTTCGATCGAGAAGAGTTTCCGCTTGCAGCGCGTCTTTAACAATCGCCATGTGGAAAATCTGTTCCGCGACTTTGGTTCGATCAAGTTTTTCCTGACCCGCGATAACATCCGCGAAGTGCTGGTCGTCAGGTAAAGTTGCAGGACCGGTCTTAGCGGTCTTGGCGGAGTGAGGCTGCGCGGCCTACCTGGTCCTTCTCACCAGATATCGTGTGATCGCGGGCATCTTTTCGAGTAAGCGGAAAAGCGGAATCCGCACGCCTTGCGGCAAACTCAGCATCCGCCGGATTCTCGCCGCGCTGCGAAACACCGGTGTGAGCCGTCTCTCGTACCCCGAGCGATAGTCGCGCGCGGCTTGCCGCAGCGATATTCTTCCAGCGAAGAACGGAATCAGGCACTCGGCCGCCAGTGTGCCGCTCCGCAGGGCAAGAGAAACGCCGTCCCCGACGAAGGGATCAACAAAACCCGCGGCATCGCCAGTCATCAGGATCCAGTCTCGCTCCGGTTGCGGTTCGCGAAACACAAGAGGCGATGTGGTCACTGGCTCGCTAAGCGGCCTCCATCCGCGACTCCGTTTCTGCAATCCGGGGTGGCAATCGAATACTTCCGGCAAGGTGCTGGCCACATCGGTCCGCACCATGGCGCAGACGTTGACCCTTCCAGTTTGT
>DATHPO010000330.1:0-5826 GCA_035483835.1 Terriglobales bacterium | reverse complement strand
GCCCCGGATGGCACGATCTACACCGTCAGCCGTGCACACTTCGATCAACTGGTCGGCTACCTGGTCGCGGTGAATCCTGATCTGACGCCGAAATGGCAAGCCTCAATGCAGCGGCGCCTGCACGACGGCTGCGGCGTCATTGTCCCGATTGCAAAACATCGCAGACAGCCGGACGCGTGCCGGGAGGGTACCACCGTGGGTGTGGACCCGAACACCAACGACTGGGGCAGCGTTCAAGTCCTGGATTACACCTCCTCGAGTCCCGTGATTTTGCCTGATGGAAGCGTTCTCATCGCTGGTGGAAACAGCTACGGCCAAGGCGGCGGACACGTGATGAAGTTCAGCTCCCAGGGCAAGTTCCTGACCGCTTATCCCTACGGTTATGACATGACTCCCGCCGTTTTCCCCCACGATGGCACTTACTCGCTCGCTATCAAAGAAAATCATTACCCGGCGGGCCTCTACTGCTACTTCCCGAACAACATTTACTGCAAGCCTTTGCCGGCGGCATATTACATCACGCAGCTCAATGCCGATCTCAAGCCGGAATGGAAGTTCAAAGACCGCACAGTGGACAAGAAACACCCGCGCGGGTTCGAGTGGTGCGTCAATGCAGCGGCCTATGACGTGAACGGCTCGGTCTATGTCAACAGCGAGGACGGAAACCTGTACGTCCTCAATCAGCAAGGGAAGATGGAGCGGAAGATCTTCCTGAATCGAGCCATCGGCGCCGCGTACACACCGGTCTCCCTGGGGCCAGATGGAAGAATTTACGCCCTAAACGACGGCGTCCTGTTCGCTCTCGGCAAGTGAGGATTACCACGGCCGGATTTTCATAGCGCCCGAACCTCGCAATCAAGTGTTGCGTGTTATGTGGCGTTCTGACCGCGAAGTACTTCCACGCGCCATACTGCTATCCAAATTCCCCTGACAGAGTCTAGGTAGGACGAAGCGGTCATCAATGTCCACAGGACCTGCTTCACCCGACATCGAAGGAGGTCACCCATGCGACTGAATGACCATACGCGTTCCGTACCGATTGCAGCCCTCGTGCTGAGCGTTGCAATATGGAGTGCCTGCAACAAGGCGGAAAACACGGTAAGTTCCGCTGCGGCTTCAACCGATGGCGGCAAGATTCCCATCACAACCAAGTCAGAGGACGCGAAGACCGAATTTCTGCAAGGGCGGGGCCTCTCTGAGAAACTGTTGGGCCAGGAGTCACTCGCTCATTTTGATAAAGCCATCGCGCTTGATCCCGATTTCGCATTGGCTGAATTGGCTCGAGCCAACAACTCTCCGACGGCCAAAGAGTTCTTCGACCATCTGAACAAGGCGGTAAGCCTGGCGGACAAAGCCTCGGAAGGGGAGAAAATTTACATTCTGGCAAACCAGGCTGGAGCAAACGGGGATGTGACAAAGCAAAAGGAGTATCTGGAAAAGCTGGTTGCCGCCTACCCGAATGACGAACGGGCACAACTAAATCTGGGGAACTACTATTTTGCCCAGCAAGACCTAACTCTGGCCATTGAGCACTACAAGAAAGCTACGGTACTGGCTCCCAACTATTCGCCTGCCTACAATATCCTCGGCTACGCCTACCGGCAACAGGACGATTATGCGAATGCCGAGCAAGCTTTTAAAAAATATGTAGAGCTGATTCCGAACGATCCTAATCCCTATGACTCGTACGCGGAGTTGCTGCTCAAGATGGGAAGATTCGACGAATCGATCACGCAGTACAACAAGGCTCTATCGATCGATCCCCACTTCGCGCCGTCACACTTTGGGATTGCCGGCGATCTAATGTATTCGGGCAAATCAGCGGAAGCGCAAGCCGAGCTGCAGAAAATGGCCGATCAGGCGCGCAATGACGGCGAGCTGCGGACCGCATACTTCGGCATGGCTGTGGTCGCCGCAGATACGGGCAAGCTGGACAAAGCACTGCAACAGATGGACAAGGAATATGCCGTCGCAGAAAAGAAGAACGACGTGGCAGCCATGGCGGCGGACCTCCAGGCCAAGGGCAATATTCTGGCTGAGATGTTGAAGTACGACGCGGCGGCGCAAGCGTTCGATCATTCTCTTCAGATAGTCGAAAGCTCGAGCCTCTCGCAGGAGATCAAGGACAATGCTTCTCTCCTGCACCACTACAACGAGGCCGGATTGGCGATTGGGAAGAAGGACTATGGTGCAGCAAAGACTCACGCGGAGGAATTCCGCAAGGGAGCCGAGGCCTCCAAGAATGCCTTGCAGGTGAAGCAGGCCCACGAATTAGCAGGGAGAATTGCACTCGGGGAAAAAGATTATGAAACAGCTATTACGGAACTTCAACAAGCCAACGAGCAAAACCCTCTTAATCTTTTCCGCTTATACCAGGCGTACCTGGGAAAGGGGGACAACGCAAAAGCCCGGGAATATTGCAGCAAGGCAGCCGGATTTAACTCGCTCCCGCAACTGAATTATGCCTTTATTCGAGTGAAGGCTCAGAAGATAGCGGCCGCCGGCAAGCAAGCGTGACATCTGCCAAGTCCATCTTCCTGCGGAACGAAGGCCTTGAAGGAATCTGGGTTTTTCGCTGGCCAAGCGACTAACCCAGACCGTTTGACAAGAGGCTTCGTTGTTTGAGATGTAGACACGACCGGGATAGGGAGGCTCTGACAATGATTCAGCATACCGTTCGCGTTCTGTGCGCCTTCATAGTGCTTACGATCTCAATCTCCGCGCAAAAGCAGCCGAACTTCGCTGCAGACGCTTATAAGAAGCTAGCGAGTCTCGCGGGTGATTGGGTGGGTAAGGACGGGCAGGGTGAGGAAGTGAAAAGCAATTTCAAACTGGCCATCTCGAACACGGTCGTGATGGAGACGCTCAATGCCTCTGGCATGGAGGAGATGCTTACACTTTACAGCGTCGACGGGGACGGGATTTCTTTGTTGCACTATTGCCCCACCAACAATCAACCGCATATGCGCGCAGTGCCATCCTCCGGGGACGTAAAGCAGTTGACCTTCTCTTTCCTAAGCGCCGGCAATCTCCCCAGCATCGCGGTTGGGCATGAGCACAAGATGGTGCTGGACTTTGAAGACAGGGACCACATCACGGAACGCTGGACTTGGCGGAAGAATGGCAAGGACACGGATATGGTGTACCATCTCGCGCGCAACCAGTAATTTGCGGAACGTCGGGTTGCTGTCTTCCTCTTGCCGCCGCAAATCTCTTCCATCTCCGAAACTTCGCCCACAGAAGCGTGCGTGGCGGCCCACCCTGCCAGCGGCGGTTCGAGCATCTTGCGAAAGTCCAAAAGCTCGCTCACCATTTTCTTCCGGCGCTTCAGCGCGTTGGCAAAAGGATTTACCAAGGACTCGGCTGAAATTTCGCGAACGATCGTTCCCGTCATCGCGGACCAATGGGGAGATTGTTTGAACGATTTTCTTGTATTCATCCATTTCCTCCCGGTTGGAGAGTTTGTGACTTGATTAGCTCTTTGATGTGAGGGTTTTTGGCAATCAACGAAGGGTTGGTGGTCTGTCCATCGACAAATCCCAGCAGTTGCTTAACCTGTCGGGTCTCCTGCAGGTCGCCGCCATGCACAAGTATTTTTGTCTTGGGTCGAGTCTTTCAAATCCTCCTTCTGTTCGCCGGGAACACGCAGGTGTATGTTCTATGCTAAGCCGGGTCAGCCGGATGTCGACGACTTCATCATCTGCCTGAACTTACGGATTAGGATGACCGCTATGCCGAATGCATTCAAGATCGGTGATCACGTGCGATGGAATTCGGAAGCTGGCAGGGTTAGTGGGTTCATCATCAAGAAGATCACTTCCGATACGAAATTCAAAGGATATGTGCATCATGCCTCGCGGGAAGCGCCACAATATCTCATCAAGAGTGACAAGACCGAACACGTAGCAATTCATAAAGGCACTGCTCTCCAGCTGATCCCAACACGAGCAAAGAAATCCGGCAGAACCACCGGAGCCACGGGAACCACGAGGCTGAGGAAACAATGACAAACGCCTGCAACGAGAGTCAAACCTGATCGCCACCGTCACTTCTGAGTCATTTTCATGAGGAGAATGGTGACGCTATTGCTCCAGTTGTAAGAGTCAACCAGACCTTCGTGCAGATGGGCAATCCCCCGGCACCAGCCTCAGCCAGAAAAGAATGCTTTTTCGAGTGACGTGAACTCGTACCTATTTTCGAGTTTCTGCTACCCAAGGCCGCGCGGCTCTCGTCAAAAAGCACCGTGATTAAAGTCATCCCCCGAAATTGAGGCCTGAAATGAGGTATCCGTCGACGTCCCTCGGGTGGTTCAGCAACCTTGGTTGTTATGTGAGTGCGACGTTGCTGGCGATCGCGGGCTTCGCCGCATTCTCGGCCATCGGAGTCCTGGGACAGCTAGCGACCTCTTCCGGTTCCTCGTTTCCCCTCGATTCCGTTGCCGGCTTGGAAGTATTCAACGGGAAGGCTGAAATCGCGACCTACCGCGGACAGCGCGGGGTGCATTTGACAGCACCACCCGGCCGTTCCGACCCTGAGGACAATGAATCGGTCCACGCATTTGTGGCTGGCGTCGATTTCAAGGACGGAACAATTGAGGCCGATGTTGCGGGTGCGCCTATGCCCGGAGCCCCTGCAGATGCACGAGGCTTCATCGGCATCGACTTTCGCGGACAGGAACATGGCGCTCGCACGGAAAGCATCTATCTACGACCCACCAACGGCAGGGCCGATGACCAGTTGCGCCGCAATCACTCTGTGCAATATGACTCGGTGCCGGATTTTCCCTGGTTCCGCCTGCGAAAAGAGAGCCCCGGAGTTTATGAATCCTACACCGATCTCGAAGCGGGCGCCTGGACGCACATGAAGATCGTGGTTTCAAGGACAAAGGTAGTGCTGTATGTCAATGGCAGCAACCAGCCATGCCTGATCGTGAACGATCTGAAGCTGGGCGAAACCCACGGGCAGGTCGGCTTTTGGGGACAGTGGAGCACGGACGCGTACTTCTCCAAGCTGACTATACGGAGCGATCGATAGCGTCGGGTTGCGATTTGTTAAGGGTGCCCGATGTGCCGCAGTTCATCAAGGAGAACACGAATGCAGCGAATCCTCTGTGTTGTCGCGCTCTGGTTGTGCGCATGCATCGCCTTGTCCGCGCTTGCAGCAGATCAGGAGCAGACTAAGGTAGTCAAAATTAATGACGCGATTTACATGGTGCCGACCACAGGCAACGTGTACATGGTCAAAACGCCGGCCGGAAACGTGCTCATCGATACGGCGACATCTGAACTGGCGGTGGAGGCTAGGAACCTGCTGCTGGCGCAAAACCTCGGGCCGGTGAAGTACATCATTCTCACCCACGGCCATGCTGACCACATCGGTGGGATTCCGCTGTGGAAGGAGCCGGGAATCCAAATCATCGCCCAGAGGAACTACGTCGAATTCGTCAACTACGTTACGCGGCTTGAAGGTTTCTTTGCTCCGCGTAACGCGGCCGCCTTCAACCGTCCGCCCAAGCCCGTCGGGCCCTGGGCGGGCAATTACAGTGCGAGGATTGATCCGAATATTTTCTTCGATCAGGAGTACAAGTTCACGCTGGGCGGCGTGGAATTCCAACTATTCAGCACGCCCGGTGAAACACCGGATCATCTGACAGTGTGGATTCCGGCCTACAAGGCCGCTTTCATTGGCGACAATTACTCGGGGATCGGAATCCCGGAGCCGAATTCTTTCCCCAACCTTTACGCGATCCGTGGCACCAAACCTCGCTGGGCACTTGACTGGGCCAGTTCGGTGGACAAAGTGCTCGCGCTCAAACCCGATATCGTG
>DATHPO010000329.1:0-13120 GCA_035483835.1 Terriglobales bacterium | reverse complement strand
CATGACCTCGCCCGAAAGTCGAACCAACGACGTGTTTCCCGGCAGGGCGAATTGGAAATAGACTTTGCAGTAGGGCGGCAATTTGCCGTCCGACTGCAAGGCAATACCATCCTGGCTCAAATCCACGAGAGCTGCGGGGACATCTTCTTTCCCAGCGTAAGCGATGGAAGTCTGGGCTGCCTGTAGCGGGATACGCGGACGCGTCCGTCTTTCGCGCTGCATCAAACCGCACGCTGCTCGCATGCTATGGGCTGCCCGTTCGCGGGAAATGGGTTTGTAAAGCATGAAGTTTGCGCCCTTCGCGAAAATGCCGCGTACCTCGTTTCGCGCACTCACCATCGCGATTGCGACGATATTCTGGTTCGCGGGTGTTTTTCGGGCTTGGGCGATTAGTTCGACCGCGGCTGGTTCATCCTGACAATCAACCACAAGAGCATCGAAGTGCCGGTCCGCGATTCGGGCTCGGGCCATACGAAGGTCGCCACAAGATTCCACCGCGATCCCCAGATCTTGCAGAATTCGGCGGAGCACCTGGACGGCTTGGGCATCCGAGCACACTAATAGCGATGTCAGCGCCATGTTCACGGCCATGTTCACGGCCATGTTAGGTTGCGCTGCACGCAACTCACAAGTTACATGGGTCACGCTCTTCGGGGAGACGTGACCTTAGTCATCTGGAGTTTAAGCCGGTAACCCGCTATGTTCCTCCTGTAACCGTTAACAGGTAACCGTGGGTCGTCAGCCGCGGTCTCCCCCGTCCGAGCGAAGGATCGAACTTCATGTCTTCGAAGGCAGCCACCTGGATCATCGCAGCCGGCGCGGTCTTAATGGCCATTGGACTTTGCTTTCTGCCAGCCGCATTGGGCGAGCGTCCCGATGCCGATCTGCTGGAGGTTGGAGCTTGCCTGTTCTCTCTGGGGGCTCTCATTATCGCAGCGGGCATGTATACAAAAGCACGTATGGTGCAAATGGAGATCGCGTCCGGAGAACCGCGGAAGGAACCTACCTCCAACCAGCGGGTTCGCGGCGGCTGTGATCTGTGCGGAACCGAAGCCCCGGTGGTTCAATGCAAAGTTCACCAACTCCATCTCTGCGGAAGCTGCCTGGCCCAACACTACGATGTTCGCTCCTGCGCCTACGTACCGACCACCCGCACGGCAACCAACAAGATGGGCAGGAACTTGGCGGCGAACGCGCGGGGAGCGTAATCGCACTTCCCCTTTCCCAGTCTTCTCAGTTCGTTGCGGTGCCAAAGTTACTGGAGTTACCTGGCCAGATTACGTTACGCAAGTCCAAGCGCGCAGGCCCGTCCTTTAGTACTTTGACGCTCTCCCTTACCCGTCCTTACGATGAGGTTGCATGCGGGTTAGCCAGCGTGACGTTTCCGATTACGGAACCGCCCTTTTTCGGCGTAACACGCGATGAAGGACGCCAGGCTCAACCCCCGAGATGGGGAAACAGGGCCGGGAAAAGCCCTTGCGGTGAATCCGCCCTCGGACAAGCCTCCCCACAGAAAGAAAGGGTTCATGTTTTCACGCAGGATGCGCGGTTTCTCGCTGATCGAGATGATGGTGGTAGTCGCCCTCATCATGATTGTGATGGCTTTCTCCATCATGGCCATCCAGCCTGCGCTGAAACAGGGACACCTGACCGAGGGATATAACCAGACATTGATGGCGCTGCGGCAGGCGCGCGACATCTCGGTAGCGCAGCGGCAGATCTATTTTGTTACTTTGAACAACGGCGTCCAGCCCAACTCCATCACCATCACCCAAGGATCCACCGGAACCCTCACCGCCACTTATTTCCTTCCCAGTGACGTCGCTTTTGACGCGGAGCCCGGTCTTCCAACATCGCCGGTTGTTTTTCCCACAACGCCAGATGGCTTCGGCGCAGGCGCCACCGCGATCGATTTCGACCAGGGCATCGTCGGCGGCGTGAAAAACGTGATCTATTTCTATCCTGACGGCTCGGCCGAAGACGCAATTGGCAACGTCAACAATGGCGTGGTCTATCTGGCTAGGCCCGGATTTATCGATACTTCGCGCGCCATTACGCTTTGGGGTGCTACCGGCCGGTTGCGGGGATGGCATGTCTACAAGAACGGCGCACAGTGGTACTGGAGGCAACAGTGAAAGCTGAGAGCAACAATGCTTCCCGGCAACGCACCAGGGGAACCGATCAGGGTTTCAGTCTGATCGAGGTCGTGATTTCGATGGCCCTCCTCACCATCGGGCTGCTGAGTCTGCTGGGCATTTTCGGAGTTGCCATGGCGGCCACGCAAACCTCGCAGGAAAACAACACAGCCAAGCTGCTGGCCGACGAAGCCATGGAAGGTATTTTGACCGCGCGCGAAACCGCGAATATAAGCTGGGCCCAGATTAACAACACGGGATCCGGCGGCATCTTTCTTCCTGGGTTTCAGCCGATAGATTGTGCCGGAGTCGACGGACTCATCGGAACCGCTGACGACGCGGCTTGCGGCCCACAAATTCTCGAGCAGCCTGGACCCAGCGGAGTCTACGTAGGAACGTGTCCGCCCGACGCGTGCAATAATTTGACAAACTTTACGCGCCAGATCCTGATTTCGCCAGTCATCGTCGGCGGCGGTCCGCCGAGTCCTACCCTGCGCCAGGTCACAATCACCATCCAGTACACGCTTCCCCAGTTTAACGTCCCCAGACAATACGTCCTCAGCACCTTCATTTCGCCGTATCGGTAAAGAGGAAAAACTATGGGTCGGACATCTGCCAATTCGAGTCGCGGTTTCAGCTTAATCGAACTGTTGGTTGCGCTCGCTGTGGGCGCTTTGGTAATAGGCGCCGCCGTGAAGTTGTTCAGCCAAGGGGTAGCCGCCACTTTTGTGGTTTCGCAACGCGCCCAGATGCAGCAGGACCTGCGGGCCAGTTCCGACTTTCTCCTCAAAGACATTAGCTTGGCGGGCGCGGGATTGCCATCTGCGACCGGCATAGCGTTGCCCCAGTCAGCAACCAAGCCGATTTATGGCTACGCTCCCAGTTGCGCCGCTAAAAACAACTGCGCCCCAGGAAACGGCATTGCCTACCCGTGCACCTCAGTCGGCGCAGTTCCGTGCAATCCAACTTTGTATGGGCTCATTCCCGGATTTCAGATGGGCATTCAGCCCCCGGGCAGCCCGAACAAGACGGATGTGATCACCGTAGTCTATACCGACACCGTGTTCGCGCTGCCCTGCTATACGATCCAGACCATCACGACGGTTGCAGTGACGGTACAGTTGCCGTCTCCCCTGCCCGCGACTTGTATTCTGACGCCGCCTTTGTTGGCGCCTCAGGCAGTCAACGCTCCAGCTGTGGGCTTGGTTCCCGGGGACCTCGTTCTGATGCAGAGCACGGTTGCCGGAAACTCTGCCACTGCAGTCGGCGAGGTAACCAATGTCACGGCAAACGGGGGCAACAACTACACCATCGCCTTCGCAGCCGGCGACACCCTGCATCTTAACCAGCCCGCCGCTGCCTCTGGCGATTTAGCACAGTTGGTATGCGCGGCGCCGGCCTGCCCCGCGACCGCCACGGCTACCCGAATTTTCGCAATCACCTACTACCTGTGGATGATGCCCGATCCGCTGGGCGTTGGAGTGGGAACACCCACATTGATGCGGCAAGTCAACGGGCAAACTCCGGTACCGGTTCAAGAGAGTGTCGTGAACCTGCAGTTCACCTACGACACCTACAACACCACCGGCACTCTGCTCAACGCGGTAGGCGACGCAGGATATTCAACCGGCACATCCTTCAATTTGATTCGCAAGATCAACATCGTTCACTTGACCACGCGCGCCCAGATGTCGGGCGCCAACAGCGGTCTGATGATTTCAAAAGGCTACCAGACCTTCGACACCCAGACTTCGATCAGCGCGCGAAATCTGAGCTACCAGAATCGATATATCCTCACGCCGTAATCACGAAGAAAAATTGGAAGGAAGCAAACAGTCAGTATGGCCACGAAGAGCGATACGAGCCGCAGCACTACACTTGATTCAAGAGGATTCACACTAGTTGCAACTCTGATGCTGTTGCTGATTATGTCAGGGATCGCGATTGGTCTGCTCATGATGGTCAACACCGAAGGCAAGGTGGGTAGCCAGGATACCCAAAACAATCTGGCTTTCCACGCTGCTGAAGGTGGCATCGAGCACATGACGTCGGACCTGGCCAACATGTTTCAGAACATCGAATCGCCCCAGCCAGCGGACATTACCTCCCTCAGTGCGGATGCGCCTCCCAGCACCGCCTTCATGAGCTATCCCATCTATACCCTGACGCCGGCCACCAATGCCAACGGAACTCTGGCCACCAACTGGGGGCAAATCGCCAGCGGAACGTACCAGGGCCTGTTTGCGCAGTTGCTTCCCGTCAACCTGCAAGTAACCGCATCCACCTCGCTGGCCGGGCTCGGCACGGTGGGTGACGAAGTAAACATGTCCCGGACGATCGAAGTGGCATTAATACCCGTGTTCCAGTTCGGGGTGTTCTCCGATAGCGACCTGGGCTTCTTCAGCAGTCCTAATCTCAATTTCGCAGGACGCGTCCATACCAACGGTGATTTGTACCTGGGCGTAGCCAACGGCTTCACCCTCACCTTCCACGACAAACTTTCGGCGTGGGGAAACGTGATCCGCACCGTGCTGCCCAACGGACTGGCCGCCAACGCGTTCAACGACTCGGGCACGGTGTTGATCCCGCAGTCCAGTGGAGGCTGTGATCTTCCTGCGCAACCCGCCTGCCGAGCAATCCAACCAACCGAGGGCAGCGTCATTGGAGCAGGTGGCAACCCGCCCGCCTCGGGTCCGACGGTCGGCCCACCCTCCTGGCAGACCGTTTCACTGGGTGCAGCCTACTACAACACTTTCGTCGAAGATGGTGATTATGGAAACACAGTACTGGGCACGGGAGCTACGAACCTCACACTTCCATTCGTGAATGGCACGACCGGAGCGTCCACCGGACCTCAGTCCTTTGAAATCGTCCGCCGCCCGCCCGCCGGAGAATCACCTACCGGAGCTCTGGGCGCGTCTCGTCTTTACAATGAAGCGCAAATTCGCGTGTTGCTTTCCGATAGCCCCGACGAGCTACCCTGCGGCAACCCTAGCGGGCCTCCGTCCGTTGGCTGCGGCTCTGTAGACCCGCAAAACATCCGCTTAGCCAATGGGCAGTTCCACAGCGGCCCCAACTACACCCTCGGCGTGCAGACTTCATTTGTCAAGAGCGCCGGAATGCCGGTTCTGGGCGCAGGCGACAGCTACACAACGTACTTCGCGACTGCCTCGACTCTGATCCCCAACCGCAACACGCCGGGCGCACCGCTCAACAACCCGCCATCGATGTTGTCCGACTGGTTGTATGCGCCGGTTCCGCCTACGGTCGCTACCCTCTTCGATGCCAATGCTCCAGTCCTGCGCACCGGAGTTCAAGGCGCACAGAACGTCGCCCTGGCGGTGGTGCCGCCAAACATCAACATCAACCTCTGCAACACAGTGACCGGGGTATGTCCGGCTTACCCGTGGTTCAACACTCCGCCGATGGGTGGAGCTGGTTTCCCGGCGGCGAATGAGACCACTTGGAGTCTCCTGGATGGCTATCTGCGGGTCGAATATCGCGACGTCGCCGGCGCTTACCACCCCATCACACAGGAGTGGCTGAAACTGGGATTCGCCCGGGGCGTGGTTCCACCTACAGTCGCTGGTGCCGGCGCTGGCGCTGGCGGGAACGCGGTCAATCCCGACGCCATTTTGATCCTCCAGCAACCCGCTGATCGCAACGCGGACGGCAACCCGGATTCAGTCGGTGTCAAACCTACCTGCACGGCGAAGGGAGGCGGAGGATTTACCTGTACCGTTGCCACTCCACCCGAAGTACCCTACGACTTGACGACAGCGAGCCCGTGGTATGGCGATTCCCTCGCCGCCAATCCAAGCTACAGCATGTACAACTGGTATCCCATCAACTTCTACGATCCCCGTGAAGGCGAATCCCGCGATACCCAGCAAAACAACAATAGCTGTACCCCCAACGGAATCATGAACGCGGTGGAAATCGACGTAGGCAACCTGAAGCGATGGCTGGCCGGGAATACGGGTGTCAGTGGCCCGTCAGTCGACTTCCTGTCTCAAAACGGATACATTCTTTATTTCTCGGACCGCAGGGGAATGCTGCCCAGCGTCTGGGGCACTCAAGTGAGTGCTCCCGGTACCAAGACGGGAGATTCCGGCTTGGAAGATGTGGTTAACCGCGCGATTGCCGCGGGCAATCCCGACGGCGCCCTCGACCCCACCCCGGTTGGCAAACAGTTCTCTCCGGAGGACACCAACCTGAACAACAAACTGGATAACTTCGGAGCAGGCAACATCGGCCTGGGCCTGGGTTATGGCACCCTTGCCGCTTACAGCTTAGCCAACAGTGTGAACCGGCAGATCATCAGCGCTGCTTCGCCTGATCCATACCTTACGGGCAAACGCATGCCCGCTTGCATCCTGGGATTCAGGAGCTGGATCAGTGGCGCCCGCCACGTGTTGAAACTGGTGGATGGGACACTGGGGAATCTACCCCTCCGTCCCGATAACAACAAGGGCGGCTTCACGGTGGGCTCGGAGAATGCAGTGTATATTCTCGGAGATTACAACAGCAATCCGGCCGATCCAATCTGGAACACGCCCCCCGGGGCCGACCAAGCCGGGATGGCGGCGGCGGGCGTAGTTGCTGACGCCGTCACCGTTCTGTCAAACGCCTGGGTCGACAGAAATAGTCTGAACAACGTCTGGCCTACCAATCCCTACACTGGCGTCAACTCGATCGGTTTCAACGTTCCTGCTCCAGCCCGCGTGGCTGCGAACACCTTCTACCGAGTGGCTGTGGCTGGCGGTAAGAACGTGAACTTCCCCTTCCCGGGATGGGAAACCGCCGCCGACTATGGCTTTGGCACCGATGGTGGCGTGCACAACTTCCTGCGCTTCCTGGAGGACTGGAACGGCTCAACCCTCAACTACGAGGGCTCACTCGTCAGTCTCTATTACGCCAACTACAACACGGGGACATTCAAATGCTGCAACTACTCCGTGTACAGGCCGCCGACGCGAAATTATATTTTCGATCCGGACTTTACCCAGCCGCAAAACCTGCCGCCGGGAACGCCGATGTTCCGCGACATCGACAACTTGAGTTATCGGCAAAGCTTCACGCCGCACACCGGTAGCTACTAAAACGAAACCTGCCAAAACCAACCAGCCCCGATCCTGCAATCAAGGATCGGGGCTTTCACATGCGCACTCGTCCTCGCAGCTGGAGCCACCCTCGCGTAGCTTGTAAGATAGCCACTCGTGACCAATCGCAGCTTCGGAGGATGGACTTGGCAAGAATCAGTGTTCTTTTCTGGGACGTTGGCGGCGTGCTGCTCAGCAATGCCTGGGACCACGAGCAGCGCCAGCAAACTCTCGAACAATTCGGCTTGAATGATGAAGACGAAGCCGAATTCGAAAGCCGCCACGAGATGCTGGTTTCTTCCTTCGAGCGCGGCAAGATCAGCCTCCAGGATTATCTCGAACGCGCTATTTTCTATCGTCCCCGGCCGTTCACCATCGAAGCTTTCACCCAGCACATGTTCTCCCTTTCGCAACCGTATCCGGACACCTTGCGGCTTGCGAAGGAGCTAGCGGGTTCGGGCAGGTACCTGATGTCCACGCTCAACAACGAATCGAAGGAACTGAATTTGTTCCGCATTCAGACTTTCGGCTTACGCGAAATCTTCAGCCTTTTCGTGAGCTCGTGCTTTGTGGGATTGCGCAAACCCGAGGAAGGAATCTACCGCCTGGCTCTCGAGATTACGCAGCGGCCGCCGGAGGAATGTTGCTTTGTTGACGATCGTCCGTTAAATCTGGACAGTGCGTCGAAGCTGGGAATGCACGTCATCCAGATGAAAGACGCAGAGCAGTTGCACCGGGAGTTGCAAACGCTGGGAGTCGTAGGTTCGAATTAACCATCAGCAATATTTTGTTGGCGGGCCCAGACCGTCTTCCATTCACTCCCGAGGGCGGCCCGCCCAAGCTTTTTGCTTGGGCGGGGTTTTCTTCGACCCACAAACGGAACCCCACCCGGTCGTGTTCCTCCCAAAGAGGGGCGCCGGATTCCCAATTTTGAACCGGCTGCGTCGGCCCAGCCTTTTTGTTCTTGAAACCGGTCCAGCAAGCAATCAGAAACTCCAGTTAAGGACCCTTGCGCGGCGGTTTGAATGCGGGATTGGGCGGCGCAGGCGCACTGGACTTGGGAGGCGTCGAGTCCACATTGACTCCTAAACTCAGATCGCTGGACCAGCAATCGGCGAGGATCTTCCAGTCGCCGGCGTGTCGAGCCAGAGTCAGCAGATACTTCCCGCGCTCTTCGCGGCGTTTGCCCATGGTGGACGGAACCAGCATCTTGCAACGGCCCGCCTCGTAGGCGACGTCGCCGAAGGTCTCCACGCGCAGCGGTTCCATGTCGACTTCTCCCAGTCCGGCGTCCAGCACGCCAAAAAAGAACTCGCGAATGGCGGCAGTGCCACGCACCGGCGGGACGTTCGGACGCAACACCACGGCGTCGACCGCGTAGAGCTCGACCAGATCGTCGAGTTGTTTGCCATTACAAGCGACCATCCAATCCTGCGTAAGTTTGCGGACCGCAGTCTCTGCCCGGGTCAACGAAGCTCCACCGCCCGCTGGAGCGCGGGCGTGAACATCGCGGGCGACCGGAGCGCTACTGGTTGCTCGCGGCTCGAAGCCCGCGGGCGGAACGCCGCCCTCGGGAGACGAAAAATAATGGTGATGGTAATGATGATGATAATGATGTTGTCCGGCTGGTTGTGGCTCCGGCTTCGAGCCGACCGCGCTTCTGGCTTGCGGCTCGTGCGCTGGAGCATCTTCTGGAGCATCTTGCTGAGGCACACCGCAGATTGCGCAGAACCGGTTTTCCACCGGGTTTGAACTACCGCAAGATAGACACGTGCGAGAAACGGCAATCTCGGCTGCAGCGCTCGCGGATGCGTCCGTGTCCACCTGGGAAGCCAGGCGTTGCACCGATTGCAGAGCGGCGGCAATGGACTCATTGCCCGGCTTGGGCTGACGCAGATCCTGCTTCAGTCGCCGGAAGAGATCGTCAACCGAGGGATTGTGCGCGAGGTCGGCGTCGGACCCGGACACGGGCAAATTCCTGCCCGGTCCAGCTGGTTTTTCATGATCCATGGAACTGGCTCACCTAGCGGCCATTCTAGTCGAAAAGAATGCCTACCGGCTGGAGAACTCGATCTTGCCTTCGGTTTCGGTGGCGGCGCCATTGCACATGGCCGGACGATAGCGCCAGGAGCGAACCGTGTCGAGGATGGTACGGTCTTCGGCGGCTCCCGCACTTTCAAGGATTAGAGGGGAATGAACCCGGCCGTCGGTGCCGATGATGAAACTTACACTCACCTTGGAGCTCGGCTCAACCGTGTCAAGCAAGGGATTCGGGGTAGCTAGTGGTTCGGGCGGTGCTGAGGCTTCACAGTTATTGTTCGCATTCGCGCGCATCATCGCGGCAAACTTCGAGTCATGCAAGGGAGAACGCCATATCTCACGTTCGCGCGCGGCTAATGTGAACGAGGCCGGTCCGGTGGAGACTCGCAGACCGGGTTCAATGGCTGAGGCAAAGCAGGTGGCCGACGATAAAGCCACCAGAAGAAGCGAGCACAATCTCCGGACTGGCATGTGAACCCATACTCTGGAAGGGCAATCTGCATGCCAAGGGTGGACCTATGTATTTGCTTGCAAACAATAGACTTACAATGAATAAAGGGCATGGGCGAAGGGTCCCAGGTGAAAACCATTGCAGCTTCGGGCGTCGAATGTCAACGCCCGCAGCGCATTAAGGTTTCTTCCTGAAGAGGCTCGTGCTAGGAGTCCGAGTAAGTCGGAGCCGCATCGCCGACCTGCAGCGGCCACTTATTTCTCTCTAGCGCTGGCGTCCACGCGAGGTCGGGTCGCGGGATATGCTCAACTTCCGTTGGTTCGGAGCTTCGGTCGGAAAGCAGCGGGGCAACAAAACGCAGCGCATCCACTTCGGTGCGCAAGCGGGCCAGATCCATCTCTTTTTCTCGCAGCACTTCGTATACGTTTTTCATGGCCACCAAGGTGGGCCAGCAAGGGCCCTGAAGTAGTTTTCATGTAGAAACGAACTGCGTGTAGCTGCGGCTGGAATACGCCGATTGTAATACACAGTCTGTCCCGGCCGCCATCCTCAAAAAACGCAGGTTTGCAGCTTCGCGTTGTTCGTGATAATTAGGGTCCGTGATATTTAAGCCTGTGGACCCCGAGCCGTTGCAGCATCTCGATGGCGTCTTGCCGGATGACGAAGTGCACGTCTGGCATGTGGACCTCGTTGCCTGGGACAAAGAAGCCGACTCGCTGTTGGAACTGCTCTCTGCGGAAGAGCAAGAGCGTACAGCGCGATTCAAGTTTCCCGGGCCTCGCAATCAATATCTCATCAGCCGCGCCCTGCTGCGGCGAGCGCTTGGCCGCTATCTGAAAATCGAAGCCCGCGAGGTTCGTTTGCGGACGGCTAAGAACGGGAAGCCAGAACTCGCTTCAGATTCTGATCTTCGTTTCAACCTGTCACATACTCAGGGAGCCACCATCTTTGCAATTACGAGAAAGCGGCGCGTAGGAGTTGATATAGAGCGGACGCGCAAGGATACGAATGCGATGGAATTAGCCGAGCGCTTCTTTTCGCGTCCAGAGGTGCAATGGTTGCGATCGCAACCTGCTTCTGAAGTGATTGCATCGTTCTTCAGTTGCTGGACCGCGAAAGAGGCTTACATCAAGGCGCAAGGAGAAGGCCTGTCGATGCCGCTGAGCAGCTTCGGTGTCGTGCCGAGCCCTGCCGCTGCGAGTTCCAAATTGCAGTTGGAAGTGTATGACGACCCGGAAGAGTCAAAACGCTGGTCCATGTGGCGACTGGACATCGGACCGGACTTGCGCGCCGCGCTGGCGGTCGATGGCGAAAGTTGCAGAGTGCGCGTCGGTAAGTGGCCACAAGCAGACGCGCCCGATCGAGAATGATGGGAGGGGTAATGCGCCACATCCGGCGTGGCCCACCTTAGCCTGTCAGCCGATTGTCGGCTGAGCGCAGCGTAAAGAGCGTAACCTCCGGAGGGCAATTCAAACGAATCGGTAAACGAATCGTCCCCAGTCCCACATTGGTGTACAGGGTCAGGGGGCCGATCTGGTACAGCCCGCGGGGATATCTTTTAGCGAGTGTGGGCAACCATGGAGCGCCGATCCCTGGGAGCCAGATTTGACCGCCATGCGAATGTCCCGAGAGTTGAAGATCCACCGGATAGTATGCGGCTTTGTCTGCGAAATCCGGCTCGTGCACCAGTAAAACGACTATCTCCTCGGCGGGCACTCCCCGCAACGCGAGATCCATGTCTGGATTCCCTTCCCAGACGGAATCTAAGCCACACAACCAGATTCGTGACCCTCCTTGCTCAATCGGAATCGAGCGGTTGCGAAGAACGGGAAGGCCATGCGAATGGAGAATCTCGATAATCCTAAGGGCGTCCGACGCTACATCGTGATTTCCCAACACACACACCGTCCCAAGATGCGAATGCAACGGCGACAGGAGGCCGGCGCAAGGCTCGGCAGCGTTCGCGGCGCGTTTACGGGCATGGAATTGCTCGTAAAGCGGAATCGTGACGAAGTCGCCGGTCAGCACAACCAAATCCGGGTGCAGGTTATTGACGATTTCTACAGCAGCTTTTATCGGCGTCGCCGAGAAATACTCGTCGTAGTGAAAGTCGCTGAGCTGCGCAATGGTGAAACCGTCGAAAGCAGCGGGCAGTCTTGCTAATGCGACTTCGATCGAAGTTACGATAGGGCGATTCGGCTCAAGAAGTATAGTGTCTTCGCCAAGCGCCACAGCGCCGGTCACGGCAACCCCGGCGGCAACTTGAAGAAACCTTCGTCTGGTTACAAATGGCAAATGAAGCTATTCCTCATCTCCTTCAGCGTACGGAGGCGGTTCTGCGCGGCATCCGCAAAAAATCGCCTTCTTTTGATTCTATCGGACGAAACCACGCGATCGTCGGACAGGCCGTTCCCAGCCAACAGTGTGCCCCACTAGCTCCTTCCGAGTCTGGCGCATCTATGTCACACTTGGAGGAGCAGGATGCGATTTCGATGGCAAGCAATAGCGGCGGATTATGACGGAACTCTGGCCGATAACGGCCGGGTTGCCAAAGATACTCTCGAGACTCTCCAGCGGGTGCGCGAGTCCGGCCGGAAAATTGTCCTGATTACGGGCCGTGAACTTGAGAGCCTCCAAAGTGTGTTCACGAAACCGGATCTGTTCGACCTGATCGTGGCTGAGAATGGCGCCCTGCTCTATCACCCGTCCACGGGAGAGGAAAAGCCTCTGGGTAAGATTCCGCCGGTTGCTTTTGTGGAAATGCTTCGACAGTCAGGCGCCAATCCTCTCTCAGTTGGCCGCGGCATTGTTGCAACCGTAAGACCCTACGAAGCAGCGGTCTACCACGCCATTCACGCACTCGGACTCGATCTACAGGTCATCTTCAACCGGGAATCGGTGATGACACTTCCGGCTGGAGTGGATAAGGGTACCGGATTCCGGGCAGCCTTGGCGGAACTCGGCCTGGCGAGTGCCAGCATTGTGGGATTCGGGGATGGAGAGAACGATTTTGCGTTCCTGAGTCTCTGCGGATTCTCGGTGGCCGTTGCCAACGCGATTCCGAGCCTGAAAGAGTGCGTTCACCTGGTGACCTCGGGGGAGGACGGGGCGGGCGTGGTTGAGGTACTTCAGAAGCTGCTCACGGCAGAAGACTCGTTGACATGGCCCACCCCCGGCCTCACTGACCGGTTCCCGCGCTGAATCCTTTAAGCCCGGTCATCGCTTCGATCCTCTCCGGCGCGAGACGAACGTTGCTGAGTTCGGCGATTAAATTCCCTGCCCAGCGGTAGACATTGTGCTCTTGCACAACTCTCCGCATTCGCCGCATTCGGGCCTGACGTTCCTCCGCGGGTAGTTCCAGTGCGATGCGAATGGCCTCGGCCATCTGCTCG
>DATHPO010000328.1:0-9261 GCA_035483835.1 Terriglobales bacterium | reverse complement strand
AGGGCCAGTGCGGCTCAATGAGCGGCAGAGAGTGGAATTGAAGTGGAGTGATCCGAAATCGAAAACAACGCCGGAACCAGTGTGGGAGTCCGAGCCCGAGTGCCCACCCTCCGAAAAGCGCGGAGGGTGGGGCAACCATGGCGGGGTCGGGCGGCGATAAAAGGTGGGCCAGCTGTGCTCTTTCAAGACGTTGTCCATTCGATCGGAACCAGAGAAGCTGATTGTGACGAGCAATCCAGTTTCCGAGGACAGATCGAATGGACATCCACCAGAATGCCCGACTCACTCTGCGCAGTCGAGAGGGTTTGGTCGAAACCGTGAATGGCGGCCTAGGCTTCAGCCGTGCGGCCGCCAGCTTTCACGTAACTCCCAAAACCGCTGCCAAGTGGGTTCGCCGTTATCAGCAAGAAGGAACCGCCGGATTGCGGGACCGCTCCTCGCGCCCGCACCGCAGTCCGAGAGCCACTTCGTCTAGCCGGGCCGGGTTGGTCATCGAACTCCGCCGTGAGCATCGTCCGGCTTATCAGATTGCCAAAAGCACCGGACTCAGCCCCGCCACCGTCAGCCGTATTCTGCGCCGCGCTCGTCTCAGCCGCTGGCGCGATCTGCATCCGCTGCCGCCGGTGGTGCGCTATGAGCATCCCTTCCCCGGGGATCTTCTCCATCTCGATATCAAAGGCATGACCCGCTTCCAGCAAGTCTCCTGGCGCGGAGACGGCCGCCGCCGCGGTCAACACAAGCATCCCGGCTGGGAGGCCTTGCATGTCGCCGTCGACGACCACTCTCGCCTGGCCTTCACTCGCATCCTCCCCGATCAGAAGACCGACACCACCATTGCCTTTCTCAAGGATGCCGTTGACTTCTTCGCTCGCCATGGCATCACCGTGCACGCCCTGCTCACCGATAACGGCAGCTGCTATCGCTCCCACCAGTTTCACCGCGTTTGTTTTCACATGGGCCTCAAACACCGCCGCACTCGCCCTTACTCGCCGCAAACCAATGGCAAAGCCGAACGCTTCATCCAGACCGCCCTGCGCGAGTGGGCCTACGCCACTCACTGGCCCGACTCCGATCAGCGCAATCTCGCACTCGCTCCCTGGACCGACTACTACAACTTCGTCCGGCCCCATGGTAGCCTTCACTACCAGCCGCCCATCAGCCGCTCGGATCCTGGTACAACGTCTTGATCATCTACAGGCACCCAATGTTTGTATGGGCCGCCCGCCTACCGGTTCGCTCACCGACACCATGCACATCGTGTTGACCATAGTGCTCGTCCTTCTGATTTTCCTTTTCACCGCATTTGGAGCGACTGCTGCCGGAACATGGTTCCGCTTCTATTCGAGCGGGACAATCGTGACGCTGTTGGTCTTTGGCGCGCTGGCCGGCATGCAAGGCCCGCGGCTCGCTGCCAATTTGCCGACGCCGTATCTCGGAATCACGGAGCGCGTCAACGTATATTCGGCTATGTTATGGGTGCTGGTGCTGGGCGTTGTCCTCTTGCGGAGTCCAATTCCGACTTTGGAGTCACAGGCAACTTAAGTGGCGAGAAATAGCGATTGCATTCGTAACCAACTGGTTACAAGTGTAATCGCCTGGTTGCAACAACTATACTGGTCAACGCGGATATGGTCAGAAAATTCTCTTTGCTCGCAGTTGCGGCTGTTCTTGGCTCCTCCCTCGCGGCGCAGACTTCTGTGCCCAACGTGATCTTTCGCGCAAAATGTGACACCGGTCTCCCACGGTTTGAGGATTGGTATCGAGAAACGCGATTAGGCGGAGGTGAGCCTTACGTTGCGGTAGAAGGTCGTAAGCAGCATTTGATGAACAACTATCCGAAGTTAAAGTTGCAGATGTCGGTGGCTGATGTGGAAAAACTCCTCGGTAAACCCGACTTTGCGACTGGGACACCAGTTCCCCGACTGGCTGACGCACCAGAACCGGCTGACACAAGATGCAACGTGCAGACTGCCTACATCTTGAGGAAGAATGGCGAAAACATGACTGACACGGAAGATATCGCCATTTACCTTTCTTTCGCGCGCAACGGAAAGCTGTTTTGGGCTGCTCCCCAAAACGTGCCGAACCTCAAGCCGGTGGGCTCGCCAACCGATACCACTCCTGTACTGACTCAGCAGGACGGTCCGACGTGGAAGGAATACGTTTTTGCAGCGGATGGGTTTGCCATTACTCTGCCTGCTAACCCCCATCCCCATCCAGATGCAACGCTCCCAGACGTAACCGTGTATACGGTTTCTTTGCCGCCTAACGCCAACTTGAGTTTGCGTGTCTCGCACCAAGACAGGGACTGCGCTTCAACCCTGGCCCAACTAAAAGAAGGCGGCTTGCAGGGTAAGGCGAACATTGATCCCGCATCCGTGAAAGATGTTGCTGTTGCTGGTCATCAGGGAGTCGAGTATCAATACAAGGTCAGCCCTAACTTTACCTCGTCTGATCGGTTTTACTGCGTCAATGGCAAGTTTTACATTTTTTCGATTAGGTGGCTGGGCAACGAGGAGCAACCCTCAACTGCAACTCGTGTTGTCGGTTCGTTCCGGCCGCTCAACAACGAATCCAGTCGATAGCCAGAGCGATAGTTATCACTGACGAAAAATCGTTTACACTCATCGAGATGAAGTGGTTCTTCCTAGCGTCTTTTATCGCGGCTCTTTTCTGTTCCATCTTCTGGACAGGCGTGATTATTTTCTCAATCGCAACCCATCGGTTGGCAGCGATGGGAATAAGGGGAGTGGCCGTCCTGACTCCGCTCCCGTTCTTCATCTGGGGAGCGCGAGAGACGTTCCGATCCTTTAGGGATGCGGGACGTAGACAGTGAATTTACAGTGCTTGCAGAAGTGTAACTGGTGAAAAATCGCCATTACGCTCAGAACCTTCAATCGGGAACATTTGCATGTTCCAACGACAAGCGATGCGCCGCACCGCCGTGACAGCCATCATTGTCGTTCTTGTCGGACTACTGCTCTTCGTCGTCGGGCGTCCACAGGTCTGGATCGGGCACGAGAAAATCCACCAGAACTCTTTCAGCTACGCGGGTCAATTTTCTTCCCTAAAGGCATGCCGCAGCGAAGTTGAAAAATATGGCGGCATTTGTTCCTCACAATGCAAGTGGGTCGACAATGTCCGATGGGACCAGTGCAAACTGACGGTGCATGTCAACAGGCAATGAATAACCCTGTCGCACTGCAGCGATCGGTGGTGAAAAGTCCGTCTCGCACTCATTGAGGTCAGTGAGTGTGATGGCATCTGATATCAAATTCCCGCCATAAAAAAGCATTTGTCAAAATCCGGAGCTATCACAGCGAGCCTCGTCTTGACTCCGCCTGGTCGGCGGCATAGTGTCCCCTGCTAAAGGAGGACTCTCCATGCCACACTACCTGACACTGCTCCGCTACACGCAGCAGGGCGCTGCCAAGATCAAGGAAAGCCCGACACGCCTCGATGCCGCCAAGAAAGCCGCCGAAGCTTCCAAGGGAAAGATCCACGCCTGGTACCTGACCATGGGCAAGTATGACGCGGTGTTGATCTCGGAGTTTCCGGATGACGACGCGGCCGCACGATTCATGCTGTCCACCGGCGCATTAGGCAACGTGTCAACGCAGACTCTGAAAGCTTTTACCGAAGCTGAGTTCCGCAAGATCGTCGGCTCGCTGCCATAGGCTGGAAACGCCAGACATGGAGGGACGGCGCCTCGCCCGTCTGTCGGGCGGGGACGCCCGACGCTCCACAAGCGGAGGTCAGAGAGCGGCCGACGGTGCGCGGTGGTGTGTCTGGAGCCGCTCTGTTTTTGAGTTCTGGGGTAATTGCCGGAGCCTCCCGTCGGCAATCGCTATGCTCTTTAGCTCAGAGTGACTTTGCCCGTAGCGAGATCATAGACTCCGGCCTCTACCTTCAGTTTGCCACCCTTGACTGCGTCGCGGATAACTGTGGAGGAGGTACGCAACAATTCTGCTTGAATTTTTGCATTGGCCTCGATTGCTTTGTCGAAGCTTCCGCCCGACTTTTCTACTGCCTGTCGAAGGGCCGGGTACAATGCGCTGATTTGTCCGGGGACCGCATCGGCCTTCATTGCCGCCTTCACTGCTCCACATCCACTATGGCCGAGTACAATCAGAGCCTCGACTCCGAGAACAGCAACACCATACTCGAGGCTGGCAATAATCTCTGGTGTCACAATATTGCCGGCCACCCGTGTGACAAAGATGTGGCCAATGGTCTGGTCAAAAATCAGTTCGATCGGCACGCGAGAATCTGCACAGGAGAGCACTGCGGCAAACGGTTCCTGCTTATCCACCGTGCGCTCTTTCAGGATGGTCAGGTCGTGTTGAATCGAGGTCAGCTGATTTGCGGCGAAACGCTGGTTTCCCGCGAGCAATTCCTGGAACGCCGCATCGGGGGTCAGATTGCTTTGGGCGCTGAGCTTTTCAGGAACAGCGAACTCGATTCCAGCTTGCGCTGCGACTCCGATTACTGCACCTGAGAGAACGCTCTGCAGAAAGTGCCGCCTGCCGGATTCGGTGTGGACTTGGGCATTGTCTGGCATGGTCGCTGTCACCTCCTCAAATTTTGGCGCCCCATAATACTCCAGTTGCGACCCCAAAAAAGGGGAGCCTCAGCCTTCGAGGCTCCCTTCTGTTCCTTTGCGTGGCGACTTATATTTACGCACCTTCCGAATGCAGCACCCGGAACGTATTCCCTCCGTTCGACCGGACGAGCAGAAGCGCATCCTGTCCCTTGGGAATATCGGCGAGGGCCTTTTTTACATCGGAGACGGACGCCGTCTGATGGCGGTTGACGCTCAGGATCACGTCTCCCGGGCGCAGGCCAGCGTTGTCAGCGGGGCTGCCCGGCAGCACGCGCTCGACCACCGCACCCTTCACGTCGTCCGGCGCCTCGAGTTGCTGGCGAACATCGGGCGTGATGTCACCCAGGCCTAGGCCCCAACGCGGCTTGCCCGTTTCGGAGCTGGCTGACTCGTCTTCGCCCTTGTCCCGCGCGCCCATCTTCTCGAGCGTCACCGGCACTTCCATGTTTTTGCCTTCGCGATTGACTGCCAGCTTGATGGTCGTGCCGGGATGGGTCTGTCCAACCATGACCTGGAGCTGGCTGGCATCGCTGACCTCATGGCCATTGATGCTGGTGATCAGGTCGCCGACTTTCAGTCTAGCTTTGGCCGCGGGGGAGTTGGCTTCCACCTGCGTCACGATGGCGCCGCGATTGTCCTTCGAGTCGAAGAACTTCGCGTTTTCGGGCGTGACGTCAGTGATGCCGAGCCCCATGTAGCCGTGGCTGACTTTGCCATCGCGAATCAGCGCTTCCACCGTGGGCCGCACGATTTGCGTTGGAATCGCGAATCCCATGCCTGAAAAAGTTCCGGATTTCGAGATCAGGAAGGTGTTGATGCCGACCACTTCACCGCGGGCATCCACCAGCGGTCCACCCGAGTTGCCGGGGTTGATGGCCGCATCGGTCTGGATGAACTGGCCAGGCTTGCGGGCATCCGACGCCGACGGGTTCGGGCGGTTCAGCGCGCTGACAATTCCGCGGGTCACCGTGAAGCGCAGCCCGAAGGGATTGCCGAACGCGAGCACGGTTTGGCCGGGACGAAGCTTGGTCGCGTCCCCCCACGGAACGCTGGGGAGGTTGTGGCCGTCCACCTTGATCACGGCCAGGTCCGTCAGCGGATCGGTGCCGATCAGCTTGGCGGAGAGCACGCGGCGATCGCTCATGGTGACGCGCATGTCGACCGCGCCATCGACCACGTGATTGTTGGTCACGATGTAGCCGTCGGGCGAGATGATGACGCCGCTGCCGATGCCGTGCTCGATTTGAGGTCCTTGTTGATGAGGGAAGTTGAAACCTGGTCCGAAGAACCGGCGCATTTCGTCTGGAATTTCGGCTTGCGCCTGGTCATCGACCTTGGTCTTTGAAGTTACGGCCACGTTAACGATGGCGGGCGTGACGCGGGCGGCCAGGGTCTCCATGGCATTGTCGAGTGCGAGCAGCGCGCTCACGCTGTTGTCATCGAGCGGAGCGGCGCTGGGCGCGGGTGCGGCAGCCTTCGCGACCACCGGCTTGGCGCTGTGATAGGCCGCCAGCGACGCTGCCATGCCAATAGCCAGCACGGGAGCGATTGCCAGACGACCAATGGTTTTCTTCCAGTTTGTCATTGTTGCTTTGTTCTCCTTTTGATCTTTCAGTTGTTCTGATCAACTAATTTGTTAGTTGTTAAACCGCAAAAAAATTTGATTCCGAGTTTTGAACACTCTCCTTAAATCGATTTCGATGGAACCGCGACTTGCTGCGCCGGTGTCTGCGAGAAAACTGTGAGCCGCCATATACGAACCTGCCAGATCAAGGGCAGGGACTGTTCACCCGAAAAGTACAGAGGGAAGGAAACACCAGAGAACTCATTCTGATCTTCTCTGTGTCTCTGTGACTCGGTGGTAAATTCGAACACGAAGACTGCTTGCTGCATCACGATGCGCGGACTGCTCTCGGAAACGCTCGTCCGGACCAGTTGCACTGAGGGCGTCTTCTCTCCGGCTGAGCTCTTCGCCTGGTGTACTCGGGGAACGGCCGGCCGGAAAGAAGTCTTCGCCTTCAGCGAAGTTTGTTTCACGCTGAGAGTGGAACGAACGCCGCTGTGAGTGGCCGCCCCTTGTTTCCCCCGTTTATTTAGGAGTCCACTCGCAGGGGCAATATAGGACGCCGGAAGCACAAGCGGAGTGTAGGAGGAAGCTTCATCCCTCAGATTCGCGGAAGCCGTGAGGCTCACGGGAGACGAGGTGGAGGCATCGCGGAATGCCACCAGCTTCGGGGCATGCGCGGCCACACCCAGACATGCGACCGAGAACCCGGCGACCACCCATGGAGCCGGTTTCCAGATGCGCACGCCGCTGGGACGGCGCGCATCGAGAATCTGCAAGACGCGCAGCGAAGTCTGTCGCATGCGCCCGACCGCGGCCTGTGCCAAGGCTAGACCGCGCCGCAGGAAATTCTTCTCGGCCAGCGAGACCAGGCATTCCGCATACGCCCGCGCATTGGCGGTATGGGCCAGGACAATGTCATCGCAAGCCATTTCCCGCTCCAGCGAAAGGCGCCGCTCCACCCACCAGACGGCCGGATGAAAGAAGAACAGCGCGCGCAGAATTTTCTGCGCCAGGTTCGTCCAGTCGTCCCAGCGGCACAGGTGCGCTAGTTCGTGCAGGACGAGCGCATGCAGTTCCGCCGCCGAAAGCTCGCGCAAGGTCCACGAAGGGAGGACGACCGCCGGTCGGAAGAATCCAATCGCCGTCGGGATCTGCACCGCGTCCGACGCGCATAGCTCCACGCCGCGCACAGACCGGAATTCCTGCATGGCCTGAACAATCGCGGAATCCAAGGTGGAAGTCTCGACGGGCACACAGCTCTTGCGGATTACATGCAGATGCCGCAAGCCAGCCACCACGCGAGCCATTCCGACCAAAGCAATTGCAGTCCAGGCGGCGAACAGATACCAGGACCACTCGCGCGGCATCACAATCGCCGCTGCGGGATGCACGATCCCAGTCGCAGAAGTGGTCTCCAGGAAAGGCGCCAGCACAATTGCACCCAAAGCACAGAACCACACCGCAAACCGGGTACCCGCATTGCACCGCCCGATTATTCGTAAAAGCACCCACGCGAACAGCGCGATGAGCACACCTTCCCCGAGGCCGTTCAGCAATCTCTCCACCGACATTTGCGCCACGAAATGAAGGTTCAGCATGGTTCAGCGACTCTCATCCAGAATCTGGCGCAGCCGTTTCAGTTCCTGCGCGTCGATCCCTTCCTCTTCCAGTATGTTGAGCACCAGCAACTCGCGGGAATTTTGGAAAAACCGGCTCAGCAGATGCTGAATCTCGGTGCGCTTGGCCTCGTCCTGATTCAGCACCGCGCGATAGATGTGCGCCCGCCCGTCTTTCACATGCCGCACGCACCCTTTTTTCTCGAGAATGCGAATAATAGTCAGCACCGAGTTGTAGGCCAGCGGTTTTTCACGGGGGAGGGCTTCCAGAACCTCCTGGACGGTGGCCGGCCCTTTTTCCCAAAGCACCTGCATGATGCGCAGTTCAGCTTCGGTCAGGGTTGCGGATTGCGTGCGGGGCAAAACGTCCTCCAAAAATCAATCCCAGAAGTCTGACGCGGGAGCGTACAAAACGTCAACTAAGTATTTAGTTGCATGTGGCAATTAGCGGGTTGCCCTCCTTGCAGATCGCTACAGATAACTGGAGCTCCAGATCGTGAAACCCGCGCGTGCTAGAGTCAAGGGGGCATACATCGGTCAGCAGTTTTTGGCTCTGGCCTTTGTTGAAGAAAAAGGTAGTTATGAAAGTACCGGGCGCAACCAGGAGCCCAAAACTGCGGCTGTGAGCCACGCAATTGACAGAAGTGATGGGCCAGAAAACGTGGAGATTGAAAATTCCCATTAGGGAGGAAAAGAACAAGCGCAGACCAATCCACCCCGGCGTCATTCTTGGTGAGGAGCTTCAAGCGCTGCACATGAGTCTTTCTGCCCTGGCAACGGCTATCGGGGTTGTGCCTAATCGCATTTCGCAGATTGTGGCCGGCAAGCGTGATATCACCGCGGATACAGCGCTGCGCCTGGCCCGTTTTTTTGGCGTGTCGCCAGACTTCTGGATGAATTTGCAGAAAACCTACGAACTTGATCTTGCCATTCGGGAACATGGGGCTGAGATTGAGACCAGCTTTACGGAGGAGGCGCTTTAACTCGACTTGCCATGCGGAGCCAAAACCATGCGAAGGCCAGCCCTATCGGTAGCCCGATAAGGCTTTGTATGGGTTCTTTTCCTCTCGCCACTTCCTCAATTCCGAACACAGCCGCACCGACGTATAGCATTCCTAGCCAAAACAGGCGGCGACGAAGATACCGTGGGTCCCACTCAGCTCGTTCCACTGACTTGCATACTCGCCACAACATCCAAGCCAGCACCGCAGTGGCCACCGAAACGCCAGCTATCACTAACGCAATTGTTCCCGGCCCAACCGCGTTGACGGAATCGGTCTGCACAGCCAGCCTCCACGAGTGAGCATTGTAGAGTGACAGTTGGCGAAAAATCCCGTTGGTGTTGAAAAAGTCACCGAGTTGGTGCTTGCGAGGGCGATAACAGCAAGGTTATAAGCGGACGAGAGGAAGTGATGCTGCAGGCAATCGCCAATCTCGGAGGCTGGCTGCTTATGATGGGGCAACACGACCGTTCG
>DATHPO010000327.1:0-12070 GCA_035483835.1 Terriglobales bacterium | reverse complement strand
AACGAGATTGCCTTCGGCATGAACGCAACCTCGTTCCTCCGCGTACTTAGCCTCGCGATCGGCCGCACTCTCGAAGCCCGCAACGAGATCGTGGTTACCGAACTCGACCACGAAGCCAATATCGCCACCTGGCTGCAACTGGAGCGCGAGGGAGCCAAGATCGTGTGGTGGAAGATGCGCGAAGACAACAATCTTCATGTGGAGGACCTGGCGCTGCTGCTCACCTCGAAGACTCGGTTGGTTGCCTGCACTGTGGCTTCGAATGCCCTTGGTTCCATTGTCGATGTCGCCGCTGTTGCCAAACTGACGCACGCCGCGGGTGCAGAGGTCGTTCTCGACTGCGTGCACTATGCGCCGCATGCAATTATCGACGTACAGGCATTCGACTGCGACTATCTGATTTGCTCCGGCTATAAAGTTTTCGGTCCCCACATGGGCTTTCTGTGGGGGCGTCTAGAGCTGCTCACCGAACTCCCCACCTTCCGCGAAGACTTTATTCCTGACGCTCCTCCCGGCAAGATTGAGGCTGGAACCTTCATTTATGAGAATGTTGCCGGGATGGACGCCGCTGTCAGCTATCTTGAAACGCTCGGGGCCAGCCTCGCCCGCGAAGAGGAAAATACAACGCTCGTATCCCGGCGGGACTTCCTTGTCCGCGCCATGACAGCCATACGCGAGTATGAAGCGACACTCTCTCGGGAAATGCTCGAAGTTCTACAGGCCGCCGCGGCCACTATGTATGGCATCGACGACTCCACCCGCCTCGCTGAGCGCGTTCCCACACTTTGCTTCAACCTTCCGAACGTTGCGCCGTCGCTTGTCACCGAGACCATGTCGGACCGTGGAATCGGCATTCGCGACGGCCACATGTATACTCCGCGATTGATGAAGCACCTGGGAATCAGCCTCGACAGCGGCGTCATCCGTGCCTCGCTTCTCCACTACAATACTGTCGAAGAAATTCACGAGTTCGGGAACGTACTCGGTAACATTCTTAAGAGTCAGTAATCCCGCCACTCCAGCGTCAATGGCTTCTCCATACGCCACATCTAACCTGATGCGCCCGCCTTGCGCGACGCACCATTCGACCGGGCGGAAGCAGACCGATTCACTTGGGAACTCCTCGGCATTCGGGGACTCCCGGGCCTATGGCCTCGGGTCGAAGCGTACCGCGACATCCACTGTTCTTTCCTTTTCGTCGACAGACTCGTGGACGCTGGTATTCCAGTCCCCGATTTCCTTGTAAGCTTGCTCCACAAACCGCCCAGGATAACTGGAGTCGTACACATCTCCCGGCCGCAGAGTCCAGTCGTTCTCCAGTCGGGCGGTCGCCCTGGAATCCAGCCCATGAATCTTCAAATCTCCCATGCGATAAACGTCACCTTCAGAGATGCGAACCAGGTACTGCACAGTAGGCCGCGAGTCGTCTGATCTCGACTCCACCGTCACAATAGCTGCCACATATCCGCGTGTACCATAAACCTGTTTGACGGCTTGCAGGTCTTTTTCAAGCTGAACGGCATTGACTGTCTCCCCGGCTTTCACATGGATCAGGCTTCGCAAGGTTCCCTCGGGTACAGCCTTGCAGCCGGCGATTTCAAGCCCACTCACCTTGTACTGCTTTCCAGGATGCACGGGGAAGGTGACGTCCACCAATACGTGCTCATCCTCGGTCGAAACCACGTGAGCTTGTGGGTCGCCAATCGCAGCTTTCAGATAGCTTCGCTCATGATAAACCGGCAAGAAAGTTTCGTCGGCCATAGTACGAAGACTGGGCAGCACATATTCCGCCCCTTGCAGCCCCCTTGCGCTAGCCAGGAGCAAGGGTAACCCCGCTGCATCGGCGCCTGAGAATTCGACATTCCGAATCGTAATATGGAGTCCGGTCACGGTAAACGTGAAGGCCTCGATAGCACCGTCGTCAGGTACTCGCCGAGTGTCAACCTGTCCCACTACTTTTTTCTCATCCAGCAGCGCCTGCAGGGTGTCCGAGATCTGATTCACCATTTGGCCGGTAACCGGGACTTCGCCATCGAACAGAGGGACGCTGGCATGTAGCTTGTCGAAGAGCTCCTGATTGCTGAACCAGACCAAATTATCGAAGTGGATAGGTACAAATTTATTGGAGTCGCGGACCGTCAACTCCAGTTTGGTGCCGACAGGGCCGAACTCTAAATTGTAAGAAATGTCGGTAAAGGCCCCGCTTTCTCCCAGAAGCCGGACCACCTCCTCGAGATCTTCTTTGTGCACGACCTGGCCGAGTTGCAGGCCGGTAGCCCGGATTACATCCTGGGGCTTGTAACGCTTCGTGCCAGTGACTTTGATTGAGACGAGCTTGTATGCCGAGGGAGGGTGGTCTTTCGGCGAGTGCTGGTGCACCTGCGCGGGAACAGCGATCGAGAGCAGCAAGACCAGAACGAAACAAAGCGAAACCATGGGTAGCTTCCGGGCGATCATCTGCAAAAATCTTACCTGAATCGCAGCTTTTCGAATGCCCCGACGACTGTTGCATGGACTCGCCCACCGGCAAATCCCACGGTCACGGTCTTTGGAGATGCCGCCCCGAATTGACCTCTGCGCATTTCTGTTAGATATTGTGACGGATGGACGCTGAACGGACCATTGCCGAAATCGAGTCGCTAGAGCGCCTCTTCGCCGTGCCGGACACCAGACCGCTGACCGCGAGTGACCTCTGGGCTGTGAATCGAAGGCACGACGAGATGCTCGCGCACAGCCCGTGGTTTCGGCTTTGGCAGCAGTACGGCGTTTCCTGCCGCTCGTGAGCGCGTCACTCCACATACCAATCCGAATGCGGCGGCCATAGGCCGCCGCACGACACTTGATGGCGACCGGCCTTCTCATGGAAGGCCACAGCACTCGCGTAAATTTAATTGAAAATGTAGTTGTTCCGGTCCATAATACGAGCCCAGACTCGCACTCTGGCTCATCGCTGTGAGGCCGCGGTCGCCCGTTTTTCTCGACCGATGGTGCCGGTCTTAACGCCTTCTTTTGCGGGTTCCTCCGCGGAGGACAAGAATATGAAAGCATCAAGAGCGTTCGGCATCCTGTTGGTTGTCTTGATGGGATGGCGTGGTATTGCCTTCTCGCAAAAGTGGCGAGCCTTAACGAATCAACCCAGCTTTGGTGCCAGTATCCCGCTATTGATGACCAATGGCGACGTCCTGGTACAGGAAGATAACCCCGGCAATTGGTCGCTCCTGACCCCGGACCGGTTTGGCAGTTACGTCAACGGGACCTGGAAGCGGGCAGCTTCGTTGCCGCCTGGATACGGCCCTTCCGCTTTCGCCTCCGCCGTACTGCCGGATGGCCGTGTCATCGTCGAGGGGGGAGAATATAACTTCGGTCAATTGGAGTGGACGAACCTGGGTGCGATCTACGATCCGCAGGAGGATGTCTGGACGCCTGTGAACCCTCCCGCCGGATGGACCATCATTGGTGATGCGCAAAGTGTTGTACTGCCCGATGGAACGTTCATGATGGCAAATTGCTGTGCTTTTCCGTTCACGGCGGCGCTGTTAGACGCGAAGTTCTTGTCATGGACCTTTACTGGCGAAAACAAGCGAGATTTGTACGACGAAGAGGGTTGGACCCTCCTGCCCGATGGCACCGTGTTGACGGTCGATGCGGAAAACGCTGCCCACCCTACTCACGCCGAGAAGTACATCCCTGACTTGGGAAAGTGGATCAACGCCGGAAGCACAATCGTCCTGCTGAGCGATCCTGCTACCGCCGAGATCGGCCCGGCTGTATTACGGCCGGACGGCACCGTGTTCGCCACCGGAGCCAATTCCAATAAGAGTAAAGCCGGACACACCTCTATCTATCATCCTCCGACCGATCGCCTGAAGCCCGGAACCTGGACGCCTGGTCCGGATATTCCCGAAGAGAACGACATGGGTGATGCTCCCGCAGCCCTGTTGCCCGATGGCAATGTGCTGTGCGATACCAATCACGGTATCAACAATCCACCCACTACGTTTTATGAGTTCGACGGGACCAAGTTCATTAAAGTGCCGGGTCCGCCCAATGCCGGGAAAGATGCAACCGAGCAGGGAAGTATGCTGGTTTTACCGACAGGGCAGATCTTCTTTACCGATGGCTCGTCCGACGTGGAGATCTACACAGCGAAGGGGAAACCCAACCCGTCCTGGGCGCCGGTTATCACTTCTTCTCCGGGCAGCGTTACTCGCGGAAAAACCTACGTGATTTCGGGCATGCAGTTCAACGGCCTCTCGCAGGGAGCCATGTATGGCGACGATGCGCAGATGGCCACGAACTACCCGCTGATTCGTATAACCAACAACGCGTCGCACCATGTTTTCTACGCGAGGACGTATGACCCCAGCACCATGGCTGTGGCGACGGGCAAGAGCAAGGTCTCAACTCATTTTGATGCGCCGACTGATATGGAAACGGGAGCAAGTAAGCTTGTTGTGGTCGCGAACGGGATTGCTTCCAAGCCAGTGATTGTCACTGTGCACTAGCCTTGCACTTTCAGAAGCACGTTCGTATTGAAAAGGAGAACTATAGTGGCGAGCATCGCGAAGCGGAACGTAAATTTGGCGGAACGTTGGCGGGTGGGAAATGCGGCTCTGAAGCTATGTGTTCTGTTGCTGACTGCGTTTGCCGCGACTTCCTCACAAGCGCAGACCTTCACGACCCTCTATTCATTTAATGGTGCTACCGGAGCATATCCCGTCGCAGGATTGATCGTTGATGCAGCGGGAAATCTGTACGGGACCACACAACAGGGCGGCAGCTACGGGCTCGGGACGGTATTCAAAGTGGATACCAGCGGTGCGGAGACAGTACTGCACAGCTTCAAAGGAGGGAAATCGGACGGAGCTTTTCCCAGCGCCGGATTGGCGTTTGATACAAAAGGGCGCATTTATGGCACGACGACCTTGGGTGGCCGCTCGAACCAAGGAACCGTGTTTAGGGTAACAGCGAACACGACGGTGGTTTACAGCTTCACCGGGACTGATGGGGACGGTGCATACCCTGCCGCAGGGCTAGTCGCTGACCGTGTGGGCAACGTTTACGGAACCACGCAACAGGGCGGCGCTCACGGCTATGGCACCGTGTTTAAGCTGGACAACGCTGGCAAAGAAACTGTCTTGCACAGCTTCCGAGGCGTACCCGACGGAGAGTATCCCTGTGCGGGATTGATCCTGGATGCGAAAGGCAATCTTTATGGCACGACCCAACTCGGTGGTCCTGTTTCGCAGAACGATGGAACAGTTTTTAAAGTGACTGCGAAAGGCAAGGAAACTGTGCTCTACAGCTTTACCGATGCAAAGGGCGATGGGGCTTATCCGATCGGTGGCGTGGTCCGCGATCCGGCAGGGAACCTCTACGGCACAGCTAGCGACGGGGGCACGAATGGCATCGGTATTGTGTTCAAGCTGGACACGACTGGCAAGGAAAGGGTGCTGTACAGTTTCGGAACGAACACGGGGGATGGAGCGTATCCGTTCGCAGGACTGGTTCGGGATGCGAAAGGCAACCTGTATGGCACGGCGGAATTGGGTGGTGCGAACGGCCCCGGCGTAGTCTTTGAGGTGGCTCCCACTGGTACGGAAACCGTCGTCCACAGCTTCGGTGGGACCGATGGATCATATCCATTAGCAGGACTGGTGCAGGACGCGAAGGGTAACCTCTACGGGACAGCGACCGAGGGTGGCGCGCACAACGACGGTGTGGTGTTCAAGCTGACTCCCTGAAGAAGCCCCGCAGATTGATGCGAGGCTTCGGCAAAGCCGGCGCTCAATCCGACCGGAAGTACTCTTCACCATTGATGATCGGCGGTTCCCGCGATTGTTTCCGGATGAGGGGCAAATCGGAACTTTATGAATCGGGAGGAGTCGCTCTGGATATTGCTTCGGGTGGCCTGCCGTAATGCGAAACGCTTCCGCTGAATCAGGCGGTAGATGCGTTGGGAGGAATTTCGATCGACGAAGGTTGAATCTTCTCATCTTTCTGACCCACTCGGCGGCTCCTTGTTTCGGCCTCGAGCAGTTGCTCCATGGTCATGGACTGGTTGACATGGTTCTTAGCCTGGTGATTTGTTGCCGATGAGATCATTGACAAGCTGTCATGTTGCAGGCTGAGTGACCAAGCCGCTAGACAATCGCGGCCGGGAGTGGCGTTGCTACATGCAACCTCATCGAGGTCGGCCAATATACTCAAACGGCCCTCGACCGTTTCAAAAACTACGCCTGTTAAGCTGCCAAAGCAACTTCAGTCCTAATCACGCGAGTATGCAGTCGCAACGCCTGGTGGGTCGTATATCGGACATCTAGAATTCGCTCATCGGGGCTTGTCCGATATGCCCGTTTGTGGACCGCAAGAGCACGAATTGAAAGGCCCAGATTACTTCCGCATTGCCGACCAACCTTGTTTGTTTTGGGGAGGTGATCCGAAATTTGTTGTAGGGGTCGGAATTTTGACCGGATCCTAGCAATGCGCGGATGAGAGTTTGACAATATCTCATGCGCAAATCAATCAGTGAATTCTTTGCGAAGAATTCACGCACGCGTCCAATCGTGAAGCTGGCATTGCCAGTCTCGATTTGCAAAGGCACGCTTGCCGCACGCAATTACTTCAGCTTTGCGTATTCGGCCTCGGCTTGTTTCAGGATGGGAATGTCGGGGTCGGCGTCTTTCCACAGCGAGAGAAAATCTTTATAGGCGGCGAGCGCGCGGACGCGGGGGGCGTTGGCATCCACTCCCTGCGATGTACTCGCCTCTAAAGCGTCGGCGCGGGCTAATCCCAGACGCGCTAGCGCACCCGTCCAGCAGTTCCAGACAATACCCCCATGATCGAGAATTTTCTGAAACTCTGCGGTAGCCGCACTCCCCTGTCCGGCCGCCAAGTATGCCTCTCCGCGCACGTAGACCGGATAGAGGCAGGAGAGGTTGCTGACGAACACAATTTGCCCCAACTCAAGCGGTGAAGCAGCTTGCGTGATATTCAGAGCGGCAGCGGGATCTTTTCTATCCAGCGCTAATTGTGCCCGAATGGCGGGCAGCCAAAGCGACTGCATCTGGGTATCCAGGGGGAAGCGTTTCCCCAACTCGCGGGCCAAGGAATCCGCGCGCGCCATTTCTCCCGCCATGGCAAACGCAAGCGCGGCTTCGCTCTCAACGCCCTGACTTGCGGGAGCGAGCTTCAAGGCCTGCGCCGCTAACTGTCTCGCTTCCACGGAATTGCCGTAAGCCGCTTCCAGCAGAGCAGCGTTGTCTTGAAAAATGGCGCCAGTCTCCTTGCTGTCTGCCCGTATCGCAGAGTCCACCGCCCGCTTGGTCAGTTCCCGCGCCTTGCGCAGGTGACCGGTATAAGCCTCGCTGTCGGAAGTGAGTGCAAGTCCGTAGTTCTCGGTATCCGGCTTACTCGCAAACCACTGTTGCTGTTCGTCCATTGCCGCAGACTCCCCTCCGAGGAAAGCAAGAGCATAGAGTGCATCGTGGAATGCGAAATCATCCAGTTTTGGCGTCGCGTCATGAATGATCTGCCGAGTTTCGTCAAAACGCTGCAAGGCAAGAGCATAGTCGGCGAGATTCACGTAAGAAGAAACCTGATCGGGGGCAAGGCGTATCAGTTGTCGTGTGGCATCCCTAGCCTTCTCATACTGGCCCTGAAGCGCGAACACTACGCCCAGATTGCCATATGCTACAGGCGAGCGCGGGTAGCTCTCAATCTCCTCCTGATATGTCTGCGCCGCTTTGTCCAGTTCCCCGGTCACATTCAAATAGAAGTCGGCGGTGATGGCCAGTCTTTCCCGTTCGCTCGCGTGATCGCGTAGTTGAAATGCTTTACCATAATATTCATTAGCCCGTTCCAGTTGGCCCAGGTTGGAGTAGTCTGCGCCCACCGCCGTGTAGGCCATGGCAAAATTCGGATCAAGCTCCACCGCACGCTGATGGTACGGCAGGGCTGCGGCGTCGCCTTTCTCGTTCGCCTCCTTTCTGCCAAGGCTCATCGCCCTTAGCGCTTCGAGCGAAGGTGTGGTTGCCTGTTGCAACGGAACATCGAATTTCTGCACCGTAGCCAGCGATTCGCCCAACTCAGTCCGCAGCTTGGACGCCGCTTTGCCCAACGCGTCCAATACCTTTTCCTTCGACCCAGCCGTCACCTGTTCCTGCGCCAGCAGGTCTCCGCTCTGGCAATTCACCGCCGTCAGCCCAAGCACATATTCCGTTCCCAGGCTACCAATGGCTCCAGCAATATAGGCTTTGCTTCCCGCCCGCTGGCAAAGCTCCCGGGCTATTTCTGAGGTAAGCTTCGTGTCGGCAGGGCGGGTCATCATTTTCAAAGTCTTCGTAACTTCGCTGTCGGATAGAGTATTCAGAAAGGGTGATTGCCGCAGGGAGACGCTAAGCGCGGTCTTCAGCGCATCGTCGAACACGGCATCGCCCGTGCTGTTGGCAAAATCGGCGAGAACGATGGTGTCCTTCTCGGTGAGACGCTCACCCTGATGAGGCAAGCGATAGTACAGCCCCCCCGCAACGAGCAAGACGACAACCAGGGCAGGGAGCGCAATTTTCCAGATTTTACCCGGTGCGGCGACAGAGGCCTGAGTCAGGATCGCCTTACCTGAGACCGCTGCGGAACCCAGTTCGCTCTGGAGGTCCCGCTTCAACCTTGTCAAATCCGCGCACATGTCGGCGGCGGTCTGATACCGGAGACCGCGATCTTTCTCGATTGCCTTGATGATGATTGGTTCGAACCCGGCTGCAAGTTCCGGATTGAGATCGTGTATCGGTCGCGGGGTCTGGCGCAAAATGGCATCATGAACGACCGCAGCTGTTTCCCCGGGAAATGCGCGCCGACCCGTGGCCATCTCATACAGCACCAGGCCAAACGAAAACACATCAGTGCGGGCATCGAGCGTCTCGCCCAGCACTTGTTCGGGTGACATGTAATGGGCTGTGCCCATGGTCGTACCCGTTCGAGTCAATCGTAGATTCGTAAAAGCGCTCGTGGGTGCGCTCGACGCCGAGGTGTCGGTCAGGGTAGATTGCTTCCAGGCCAGGAGGTTGGTTGTGTGATCCTGTTCGACTATCTTGGCTAGCCCGAAATCGAGGATCTTGACCTCGCCACGGTGGGTAATAAAGATGTTGGCCGGTTTGATGTCGCGATGGATGATGCTCTTGGCATGTGCTGCTTCGAGTCCAGTCACAATTTGCAGCGCCACCTCGAGGATCTCGTTCGCAGGCAGCTTCTTCTGCTGGCTTGCGCTTTCAATCTTTTCCTGCAGGGTTTGGCCCTCGAGCAACTGCATCACAATAAATGGCTGTCCCTCCTGTTCCCCGAGCTCGTAGATCGGGCAGATATTGGGATGCTCGAGGGCTGAAGCCGCCCGGGCTTCGCGTTCCATGCGCTCGAAAGCCTTCGTATCGCCGGCCATCTCGGCAGGCAAGAACTTGACAGCCACTTTGCGGCCCAGCTTCAGGTCTTCCGCCTTATAGACCACCCCCATACCCCCGCCACCGAGAACCTGCAGAATCCGGTAGTGGGATACTTTCTTCCCCACTAAATTTTCGATAGTCGGCGAGGCCTCCTCCGCCGGCGGAGTCGAAACTATCGGGGTGACTCCCACTGCGGGTGCGATGAACCGATATCCCCGACCGGTGATGGTCTGCACGAAGCGGGGTTGCTCCGGATTGTCCTTCAGCACCTGGCGAATTTTCCGGATGGCGGCGTTGATGCTGTTGTCGGTATCGAGGAAGACATCCTTCCCCCAGATCCTTTCAATGATCTGATCGCGCGTGACTAACTGCCCCCTCCTCTCTACCAAGAGGAGCAGCAGTTCCATGGGAATGCGTTCCAACTTGAGAATCCGCCCGGCACGGCGCAGTTCGTAGGCGCGCAGGTCGAGCTCATAATCCTCTCCAAACCGAAGTTGGTCAGCAACCTTGACCGGGTCAGACGGCATAAAAGCGCCCCAAACGATTGGCCGCAATTCTACAACGCTTGCGGGACTCCTTGACAAGCCCAATCTTATCCGCGGGTTACAGATTCATGTGGATTAAGCGAATCTTCAGGCGTTCACCATTGTCAGCCCGGATCGGTTGCGGCAGTATGCGCCCACGTTCGTGATCCCAACTGGGTTCCAACTTCTCGGGTACCACGGTCGCAAAACTGAACAAGGAGAGTTTTTATGTTTCGCACAAAACTGTATGCAGGTGTTTGGCTTCTGTTGATTTGCTCAGCAGTTTCCCTCTCCGCACAACAGGCGGCCCTGACGGCGGCGAATACGGTCGTGCCGCCGTTGGTCAAGTTCAGCGGCGTACTCGCCGACGTCAATAACAAGCCCCTGACCGGAACCGTGGGCGTAACTTTCTCTCTCTACAAAGAATCCCAAAGCGGCGCCCCGCTCTGGATGGAAACCCAAAACGTGACGCTCGATAAGGCCGGGCATTACACAGTCTCGCTCGGATCTACCACTAGCCAAGGTCTCCCCGCCAGCCCATTTGCGGCGGGTGAAGCCCGTTGGCTCGCGGTACAAGTGCAAGGGCAAGCCGAACAGCCACGAGTTTTGCTGATGAGCGTGCCCTATGCTCTGAAAGCTTTGGATGCGGAGACCATCGGTGGCAAACCACTTTCGGCATTGCAACTGGCAGCGCCCAACGGCAGTTCCGCTTCCGTTTCCTCCAACTCGAACAACCCACCCATCGCCAACACCATTACTTGTTCTACTTCATCCGCGTGCAAGTCAGGCCACATTCCCGTGTTTGCGAGCAACGGCGGAGCGGCAAAGGTCAAAGATTCGATTATCCAGGAAAATGGCTCGACCATAAGCATTGCTGGCAGTGAAAGCCTCACCGGACCAATCAGCGCATCAACGACAAGCAGCAGTAGCGCCGCGGTTGTGGGGTACGACAACACCAGCGGGGGCTCGGCTGCGGTTTCCGGTACGAGCACAAACGGTATTGGAGTAGTGGCTACCGGCATCACCGGGCTGCTGGGCACCGGTGCGGGAGAGGATGGAGTCGGAGTATCTGCCAGCGGCAACCTCGGAGTGTACGCCAACGGCATCGCCGCCGGAGTCTACGGCGTAAGCACGACCAGCACTGGGGTGATTGGCATAAGCACGAGCTACATTGGCGTTTACGGCTCCGGTTCCACCGGCGTGAACGGCGTCAGCACTTCTGGCGGCAACGGGGTGTCCGGTGTGAGCACCAGCGGCCCCGGGGTATACGCGCAGTCCGACACGGGTTGGGCCGTGGACGCCTACGGCACTGAAAACGCGACCGGGGTCCTGGCCGGCAGCGCCTCCGGCTACGCCGCGTGGTTCAACGGAAACGTGGACGTCGACGGCAACCTCTCCAAGGCTGGCGGTTCATTCAAGATCGACCATCCCCTTGATCCCTCCAACAAGTACCTCTATCACTCTTTCGTCGAATCGCCCGACATGAAGAACATTTACGACGGCAACGTGACTACCAACGGGAATGGCGACGCTGTCGTCACTCTGCCCAAGTGGTTCGAGGCCCTGAACCGCGATTTCCGGTATCAACTCACCGTAATCGGTCAGTTCGCGCAAGCGATAGTGGGGAGTGAAATATCCCATCATCAGTTCAGCATCAAGACCGACAAGCCGAACGTGAAGGTCTCCTGGCAGGTGACCGGTATCCGGCAAGACGCATGGGCCAACGCCCATCGCATTCCGGTCGAAGAGTTGAAGCCGGGGAAGGAGCGCGGTTCCTACCTCCATCCCGAGCTATACGGCGCACCGGAAGAAAAAGGTGTCCTGTGGGCACGTGATCCCAAAGCTATGAAGCAATGGAAAGAAGCCCGCACCAAACCCGCGGCAATCGCCGCAACCACAAATAAAACGCAGCAGTAACTACAAACAAAATAAGGAGAATCCCATGATACGGAATATGGTTCGTTTCGCACTCTACCTCTCACTGATTTGTTGCGTGCTCCAGGTTTACGCGGAGCAACCAGCAGCCAGCGGGATCGTGCCGCCCGTAGTGAAGTTCGGCGGCGTTCTCACCGATGCCAGCGGCAAGCCCGTCACCGGCACCGTAGGAGTTACTTT
>DATHPO010000326.1:0-23680 GCA_035483835.1 Terriglobales bacterium | reverse complement strand
GGTCGTACTTCTGATCTCCTACCACCCAGCGCAGCATGTGCAAAATCATCGCACCCTTGTCCGTCGCCAGCGACTGGAACTCGGGCGAGAACATATCCAGCTTGCCTATCGTCGCCAGCGGCACCGAGTCGTAAGCCAGCGCTCCCACCGACATATCTTTCACCACTTCTTCGAGACCGTTGCTTCCTGCCGCGTTTTCCACGTAGCGTGCTTCGGAGTAGCGCGCGAAGCCATCGCACATCCACCAGTCGTCGATGGTCGCCGGACTCACCGAAACTCCCCACCACTGATGCGCGATGGTGTTTGCCAGCAACCGGTAATTCACTTTCTCGGTCACAGCCCGGCTCGCGACCGCCGCAATCTCCGGAGCCCACGCGGAAGGCACGGTGTCATCCGGAAGTTCCACGACTTTAAGGCTGGTTGAAGGCGCTGCGCCGTAGAGGGTCACGTAGTAAGTAAATTCTTTGATCGCGGTCTCCGCGTACATCGCGCCCAGATTCTGGTGAACCGGCTTGAAAAATACGTGCAGGTCGACCCCGGCTTCATCGCTCTTGAATTCCTGAAACGTTCCGGCAACGATCGTCCCGGGGAAACTCGGTTTGTCCCAGACGAAAGTGAACGTCTTGGTCGGCAGCGTGCTCGCACCCGTTTTCTTGGTGGCAGACGCGCCACCGGCCGTCTCCCTCCCGCTGCCGATCACTACCATGTGGGCGGGCACCGTGATGTTCATCGTGGCCGTAAACCGGTTGAGGCCGTAGGCGTTCACCGGAAACCAGCGCCCGGCATATAGCAGATAACTGGTTTCATCGTTGATCGAGGCCAGCTTGAGTCCCTGCACGGGGCTGTCATCGCCGGTGTCGAGCGTGCCATCGTATTCAAACGTGAGCGTGGTCGAACTGTTCTTGCTGAGGGGCTTCGACAACTGCACTCGCACCGTGAAGTCCTGAGTGATGCGCTCGGCGGATAGCGCCTTCCCAGCGTCATCGCTCACTTTGGTTACGCGCAGGCCATTATGCAGCTCAAACGTGGCGGCGGTGATGTCCTCCAGGGCGGTAAACTTCACCTTCGCGCGGGCCGCGATTTTGTGGGTATGAGGGGTCAGTTCGGCGTCGATCTGATAGTCGTCCACCCGCAGCCGCGTCTTTTCCGCCGCCCATGCATGCAGCGAACCCAAAAGCATCAATAAGGCAACAAGGTGTGTAAGGGCCCGACGCTGGCGCCGAGGTTCAAAGAACATTCAGGAACGTCTCCCGGGAAATCCCGCAGGTCTCTAATTAGTCTGATGAAGATTGTTACGCAAAAGATGTGCTAGGACAAGCTTAGACGTTTTTTACCGGGTCTACGCGCGCTGTCAGAAGCCCTAATACTGCCTGCGCCGCCCGCTCCGCCGGATGCAGCTGATCCGCCTTCGGACCGCGAAGCAACCCCTTTACCTCGGCCACGCCTGCAATCATCTGATTGCGTTTGGGCCCGTCGGGGAGAATCTCCCGAACCCGGGCGACCACCTTCTCGGCCGTGAAATCGTGCTGCACCAGCTCCGGAACAACCTCTTTCGCAGCGATCAAATTCACCATGGCAAAGTGCGGCACCTTGACCCGCGACCGTCCCAGGAAATAAGTAAGCGGCGAGACGCGGTACACCATCACGAACGGCGTTCCCATCATCGCGGCCTCGACCGTAGCCGTGCCGCTGGCAATGATGCCGGCGCGGGAATGCGCCAGCGCGGGCAGGGCATCACTCACCAGGTGGATTGCATGGCCGCTCGCAATCCCGGCACCAATCAAAGATTCGAGAAAGCTGCGATCCAGCGTAGGCGCAACCGGAAGCATGAATTCGTATCCCGGCCCCAGCTTCGAGGCCGACTCCAGAATCGTGGGCAGATTCATCCGCACTTCTTTCATACGGCTGCCAGGCATCAGGGTGAGCCATTGTTTCGTGATGTCGAGCTTGTTCAGCGAAGCGTATGCGGCGCGATCAATTGGGGGCGGAGAAAGATCGGCAAGCGGATGCCCGACGAAAGTCGCATCCACGCCACGATCGCGGTAGAACTTCTCTTCGAAGGGAAAAATCACCAGCGCCTTGTCGACGTATTTGCGCAGCAGGCGTACGCGCCCTTGCCGCCAGGCCCAGAATTGCGGGCAAACATAGTACACGACGGGAATCCCGCGCTTCCGGATCCGTCGAGCAATCCGCCAGTTGAAGGCCGGAGAATCGATAACGATGGCCAAGTCCGGATGGCGACGATCGGCTTCGGCGATCAGCTTGTGAAACAACCCATAGATTTTGGGAAGATGGCTAACGATCTCAGAAATGCCGACGACCGCGAGATCTCTTGCGTCGACCACGGTGTCGCACCCCGCAGCCCGCATGCGATCCCCACCTACCCCAAAGAATTCCAAGGATGGATCGCGTCGACGCAAAGCCTCGATAAGTTGCGCCCCATACATTTCACCCGAAGCTTCGCCAGCGGAGATGAGAATTCGCACCGGAGCATTGTACTTGGGAAGCGTCGCGGGGACTGGCGCATCGGATCTCGCTCCGCCAACCGCGAGGGTGCCTCATCCTTCCGCGTTATTTGCGGAAGACTTGCCTTTCTTGGGCACGGCTTTCGGCGCTTTGCTTTCTTGCGCGGGCATCTTCACTTGCGCTAGTCCGGCGACCGCTTCGGTGAAGGTCGGTGGATAGAGGGACACTGCCAAACCACATTTACCCGCTGGACTAGATGGATGCTTTTTTATTAACCTTCATCCGGCATTGATAGATCAAGTTCACGCGATTGCAACCTTTTTGCCCGCTTCTTCTGGGCTGCAATGAGCTTCTTGATTGGTTCTTCCTTCGGTAGATCTTCTGGCATTGTTCCGCCGATCCGCTTAATAGCTTCTCTGACTTCACCGCCTACAATGCGATGAGCGTGGATCGCGGCGCCTTCGCCTTGGATGCGTTCACGTTCAAGCTTTTGCTGCGTCTGGGTAACGCGGAACTCATTCGCTGCCAGTTCAGCCCTGCCTGCACAATCAAGCAAGTCTTCTTTTGCGGGGATACTTTTTCGTTGCTTAATCTCGGCCAATCCCATCCCATACAGCCCACGATAGCCTGCGTCATTGAACAGCCCGAATCGTGTAACACCAGCGCCGCGCGCCGTGCCATGCAATATCTTATAGCCCTTACGAACCCTATCCCGTAGCGCGATGCGCTTATCCTGGTCGCTGATCTCTTGGCGGCGCGTTTGAACGGCGAAGTAAGTTTGAGCAGTCGCTACTTCGGGTTTACTGGACTCGCCATTCATGGCAATGAGGTAGCACGCATACCTTGTCAGGTAGCAGTCTGCTCTTTCTAGTTTTGCTCCCTTTCCTCCTTCGATCATCTTGTTGGTATCAACGAAGTGATAGGAAGACTTCACTCCAGACCCCTCGCAGGCCATTCTCGCCTTTTCTATTACTGACTGAAAATTCCGCCAATCCGCATATCCAAGTATCTGCTGAAGGTCGCGACCCATCCAGTAATCTTCCCCGTTCGGAGCCTCGCGTTTTTTGCTGTCCAGCGCCGCCATCACGGTTTTTAGCGATTCCATGCTCTAACCTCCTAATATGCCGGATTATAGCACTGTGATTGGAAAAGCAACCTGACACTTTTCATACTTGCTTTACAATTCCACTCCGCGTATATTCCAGGCTTGGATGGGGATATGGGAATACGAGAAAACTTGAAAAAGCTGATAGCCAAGAAACTAGAGGAAAATGTGTCCTTAGAACGCCAGATCATGGAGAACAAGGCCTATATCCAAGGGCTGCAAGATTCAATGAAGTTCTTGCCCAGGGATGGTAGTGGCATTGCCGAATACACATTGCGGGAGGGTAGCGCCCTAGCTAAAACGCGGGATGTGTTAAAGGCTGCCGCTACACCATTGCCGATAGCGGAAATCCTCAAGGCCCTCGGTAAACCTCAGGACATTGCTCATCGTACCTCGCTGGCCGGCACTTTATCGGGATATGCCCGCGATGGCAAAGTATTTACCAAGACGGCACCGAATACGTTTGGACTTATTGAATTTAGAACGATTCAGCCAGAAGTAGATGAGATACCGGAGGAATTTGGGAGTATGGAGAAATAAAAAATCGGCCAGGGTGGCCCGCTCACGCTGGACAAGATGGGAAGCCACCATTTTCCCCTTGACCGAACGTCCCCATAGCGGCTAACATAGTGACACGTGCATTAGCTGTTTGATAACAGCAATGGTTTTTCGCTCTTTGATAACTTAGACCCACTCATAGCCTGTGCCTATGTTCGGCCCCCAGCCCGAAAAAACGCGTCCGCTAAGTCCTTTAGAAGGGATATTTTAGAGGGGTATCTCCAATTCGCTGCCTGTTCTCATAGACTTACAGTAGGAAAAAAGCGGAGATATCCTCTCCCGTAAGTCCTTTAGAAGGGATATTTTACGAGGGTATCTCGAAAACAGACCGTTTGTTTTCATAGATTTGGCGAGAAAACGCGCTTTTTGAGGTATATACCCAGTACCGTATGGTAAACAGACGATAGCAATGTTTACTGATCGTTAAATGGCTAGTCGTCGGCCTGAACGGTCACTTGGGAGCGGGCGGCCACTTCCTGGTCTTTGTATTGCAGTTGATAGAGCTTGAAATAGATGCCGCGTTGGGCGAGCAGTTGCTGGTGGGAGCCCATCTCGCGCACCTGGCCTTTGTGCATGACGACAATTTTGTCGGCGCGCTGGATCGTCGAAAGCCGGTGGGCAATGATCACGGAGGTGCGGCCTTCGACCATGCGGCTGAGGGCATCGCGGACGCGGAATTCGGTTTCTGTGTCTACGCTGGACGTGGCTTCGTCCAGGATCAGAATCTTGGGATCGTGCGCCAGCGCGCGGGCAAACGAAATAAGCTGCTTTTGTCCGGTCGAAAGCGTGCTGCCGCGCTCGCGCACTTCTTCCTGATAGCCGTTCGGAAGAGTACGGATGAAATCTGCCAGGTTTACATCTTCGGCGGCTTTTTCCACGTCTTCGTCGTCGATGCCCTCTGTGCCCAGGCGAATGTTGCTGGCCACCGTTCCGCTGAACAGGAAAGGGTCCTGCAACACGACACCGAAGCGACGGCGAAGATCGGCGAGGTCCATTTCTTTGACGTCGACTCCGTCGATCTTGATCGCGCCCTTCTGCACGTCGTAGAAGCGCATGAGCAGCGAGATGATCGTGGTTTTGCCCGCTCCGGTGTGGCCGACAAAGGCGACGGTTTCCCCGGGTTCAATGGCAAAGCTGACGTCGCGCAGAACCCAATCGGGGCTGGAGGTAGTCGAGCTTTGCTCGACTGGACGACCGGGGGCGGACGTCCCCGCGTGAGCATCGGGGGTCGAGCGGTAAGCGAACCATACGTGGTCAAACTCGATGCGGCCTGGGCCGTTTGGTGCCTTGGTGACGGCAGGCGGAATGATCTCGGCGGGTGTGTCGAGCAGCTTGAAAATCCGCTCGCTCGAGGCCATGGCCGATTGCAGGATATTGTACTTTTCGCTGAGATCCTGGATGGGCCGGAAGAAGCGCTGCGCATACTGGATAAACGCGACCAGAACGCCGAGCGTGGTGGCGTTGCGAATGACGTCGTTGCCGCCGAACCAGATGACGCAGGCAATTGCGATCGCAGAAAGAATTTCGACTACTGGATAGTAAACGGCGTGCGCCAGGATCGCGTCTTTGAACGCGTCCATGTGGACGGCGTTCACTTCGGAAAATTTGTCGAAGGCTCGCTCTTCGCGATTGAACAGCTGCAGCACAACCATGCCGCTCACGTGCTCCTGCAGGTAGGCGTTGATTCGGGCGATGGCCACGCGAATCCGCCGATAGGAATCGCGGACCTTGTCGCGGAAAATCTTGGTAGCGATGCCGATCAGCGGCAGCACGGCAAATGTGATCAGAGCCAGCTTCCAGTTCATGCGCAGCATGATGGCGATAATGCCGGCGAGCACGAAGACGTCTTCGAAAATTGAGACCACGCCCGAGGTGAACATTTCGTTCACCGCATCCACGTCGGTAGTGACGCGGGTGACGAGGCGGCCGACGGGATTCTTATCGTAGAAACCGATGTGCATGCGCTGCAGGTGACGGAAGATCTGGGCGCGCATATCGAACATGGTCTTCTGCCCCGCCCACTGCATGTAATAAGTCTGGAGGTATTCCAGCAGGAAACTGAAGATCAGAAGGCCGACGTAAAGCGCAGCAATCTGCGCGATCCCAACCAGTGACTTGTTGCTTAAGAACCGATCCAGAGGCGTGTGCAGGCCGCGCACCGGCGCCAGATAGCGGTCCACCACGATCTTGGTAAGGTAGGGCCCGAGCACGTCAGCGCCGGCTTTGATCAAAATCGAAACCAGCGCAACCGACACCTGCCATTTGTAGGGACGCAGGTAGGTGAGCAGCCGTTTCATCAAACGGCTGTCATACGCTTTGCCTAATACTTCTTCTTCTGAGGCCATGAGGCGGCTAGTGTCTGGGGCTCACGCTTTAAAGATACCTTAGATAGATGGGGAAGAAGCCGTCGAAGATGGAAAAGGTTTTGAGACGAAGAGTTTGACACCGCTTCGATCCAACGGTTGTCATTCCGAGCGCCGTCTTTTTGGCGCGAGGAATCTGCATTTTCGTGTTTCTGAGCAAACTGCGGATTCCTCGCTGCGCTCGGAATGACAGGTTACAAAAGGTAGGTTTAGGTTCCCCTACGCGATTTTTCTCAGCACCAGGGCTGAGTTCTTCGATCCGAATCCGACGCAGTTACAAATTGCGTGTTCGATTTGAGCCTTGCGGCCTGCTTCGGGAACGTAATCCAGATCACACTCGGGGTCGGAAACGTCGAGGTTGATGGTGGGCGGAATCTTTTCGTGTTCCATCGCGATCAGGGTTGCGGCCAGGCTGGCTGAGCCGCAGGCACCCTGGGCATGCCCGATCTGCGACTTGAGTCCAGACATTGGAATACGGCACGCATGCTTCCCCAAAGCGAGTTTCACAGCACGGGTCTCGACGCGATCGTTCATTTCTGTGGAGGTGCCGTGAAGGTTGACATAGTGAACGTCTTGGGGTGCGATGCCGGCTTCTTCGAGAGCCAAAGTGATGGCGCGGGCGGGCTCTTCCGGCGAGTCGCTCATGCGGACCCGATGGAACGCCTCGCAGGTGGAAGCGTACCCGGTGATTTCGGCGTAGATGCGGGCTCCCCGCGCGCGAGCATGGACGTAGTCCTCGAGAATAAACATCCAGGAACCTTCGGCGATCACGAAGCCATCGCGGTCGGCGGAAAACGGGCGCGAGGCGCGTTCCGGAGCACAGTTCCAAGATTGGGTGAGCGCGCGCAACAGGGTGTAACCCTTGATAATGCCGGGAGTGATTGGCGAATCCACGCCGCCGACCAGGAACATGGGCTGCACTCCGGCTTGAATGTGCTGATAGGCGTAACCGAGGGCATCGGTGGATGAGGTGCATCCCGCAGTCACTACGTGGCTGTAGCCGCGAAAGCCGAACCGCATGCTGATTTCGCTGGGGATCGTGCCCATGGTTCCGCTTGGAATGCAGAACAGGCTGACCTGCTTGACGTGCCCGGAATGCCAGAGCCGGTATTGTTCTTCGGAGAATTCTTGGGCGCCGCCGCCGGTGCCGAGGATGACGCCGATTTCGCGCTTTTCGTCCATCGACATGGCGGCTGGGTCGAGCCCGGCGTCCCGGATGGCTTCGTTTGACGCGGCTACAGCCAGGGGCACAACCCGGGAGACGTGTTTGCGTTCGCGAGGGTCCACCCAGGCGAGTTCGTCGAACTCGGGAATCTCGCCGGCGATGTGGACCGGGAGTTCTGAGGGATCGAAGCGCGTGATTCGCTTCACGCCCGATTTTCCTGCGAGAACTGAGAGGCAGAAGGCTTCTTTTCCGATGCCGTTGGGGCTGACCACGCCCATTCCAGTGATAACCACACGCGGAAGAGTCATCAATTTTATAGTTCCCACTCCGATTCGTTCAAGATTAGGCACGTCAGGCGCGGACAAGTTCCGGCGTGGGATAATCGTCGGGTGCCGCTAGGCCTGTACATTTCCGTGCCCTTCTGTCGTACCAAGTGCAGCTATTGCAACTTCGCTTCCGATGTCTTCTCCCGCTCCGTGTTTCAGCACTATGTGGACCGGGTGTGCGCTGACATGACGCGTGACAACCCGACTGTAGCACAGATGGGCCAGCGCACCGACCGGATTGTTGACTCCATCTACATGGGAGGCGGAACACCTACTGTACTGGATATCTCGCAATTGCGGCAGCTTTTTGTGGCGATTTCGCAAAATTTTGAGGTTCAGGTGGGCGCGGAGGTTACGGTCGAATGCGCGCCGGGGACCCTGAGTCCGGCTGTTCTTGAAGCCCTCCAGCAATGCGGCGTGAACCGTGTGAGCCTGGGCGTGCAATCGTTTGTCGATCAGGAAGCCGCCTCGGTAGGGCGCCTGCATGATCGGAAGGCGGTTCTCGATGATATCGCCAGACTGCGTGGCGTCGGGATCACAAACATCAACATCGACCTTATAGCTGGGCTGCCGCATCAGACTGCCGATAGCTGGATATTTTCCGTAGAGCAGACCATTGCGAGCCAAGCGCCTCATGCCAGCGTCTACATGCTCGAAGTGGACGAAGATTCGCGTCTGGGCCGCGAACTCATCGCTGGCGGTTCAAGATACCACGCTCATTTCGTGCCTGATGAAGACCTCACCGCCGATCGTTACACCATGGCGTGTGAACGGTTGGAGGCGGCGGGGGTGCGGCAGTACGAGATCTCCAACTTTGCGCGGCAGGGATACGAGTCGAGGCACAATCTGAAGTATTGGACCCGGCAGCCGTATTTGGGATTTGGCGTGGACGCGCACTCGATGCTGCCAGGTTTCGCCGGAGAAGCGGTCAGATTTTCGTTTCCGGATTCACTAGAGGCCTATGTTGCCGGAGGTCCGTTGAACCGCAGCCAGGTTTCACCGGCCTCGGCGCTCGAGGAGACATTTTTCCTGGGCCTGCGGCTGACCGGCGGGGTTAATTTACGGCGGGTCGCCTCGGCATTTGGGGAAGACGCGATCGCAGGCTTGGGCGAGACCATCGCCGAATTAAGACAGATGGGATTGATGGAGAAACAGGGAGAGATGGTTCGTCTAACGGCGAAGGGCCGGCTTCTTTCCAACGAAGTGTTTGAACGCTTCATCGCCGTTAGAACTGGCGACGTTCCTGCATCTTGATCAGACATTCAGGAGAACAGCGTTGTGACCGACCTCAACCCGCAAGCCAAGCAGATGGCTGACGAGTCCATGGTGCGAGGACTGGATGCGCAGGCCCGGGCAATTTGGCCGCAGGAACGTGAAGTTATTCGCCGCTATGCGATCCCGGCGGAGGCGCGAATTCTCGATGCCGGTTGTGGAACGGGCGAGGGGTCCTCACGATTGGCGGAATTGTTTCCGCAAGCGCAAGTGCTCGGAGTGGACATTATCGACAGCCACCTGGAACTCGCGCGAGCACGCTACGCCGGGTTCGCGGACCGATTGCAGTTTGAGCGGCAAAGTATATTCGAACTCGGTTTTCCAGACCATAGTTTTGACCTTACGGTTTGCCGCCACGTCCTGCATTCGATCCCTCACCCTGACCGCGTGCTGGCCGACTTAGCGCGGGTCACGCGTAGCGGCGGATATCTGCACCTCATCCCGGAGGATTACGGAATGCTGCACTTCCAACGAGGCGCGCTCGATCCGCGGGACTTCTGGCACGTGGTTCCAGCGGGTTTTGAGTCGAAGACGGGCACGGACTTGTTTATTGGACGGAACACATTCAGCATCCTCGCCGCCATGAAACTCGATGCGATCACTGTGGACTACGTGATCGTGGACACGGTGCGCGTTCCGCGCGATACATTTGCGGCGATCCTGGAAGCTTGGCGCGACGGGTACTCTGAACCGATCGGCGAGCTGACGCCCGTTTCTCGCGACTCAGCGCGGGCTTACTTCAATCAAATGATCGCTAATATTCGCGACCCACACGGCTACGCAGTTTGGATGGTTCCGGTGCTCAGCGCACGCATACCGTAGGCGAGTCGAGATGCGCATCGCTGCTTGCTCCCGAAGGTCACTTTCACTCCTTGCGCGCACTGTGCTCTAATCAAATGTTTTGCACTTGCCGAGCGAGGATTGAATCCTCGGCGCGGCTGCCCATCGTTGAGCGGACGAAGCTTGACCGGAGGAACCTTGGATTTCTTATTGAACGAAGAACAGCTTCATCTGAAGAAGAGCGTGCGCGAGTTTGCCGAGCGCGAGATCCTGCCCAATGTAATGAAATGGGACGAGGCGGGCGAGTTTCCCCTGGCCACGATCAAGGAACTCGGGAAGCTGGGCCTGCTCGGCACGGTTTTCCCGACGGAATACGGTGGCGCCGGGATGGGTTACATCGAATACGTCACCGCGATCGAGGAACTTTCTCGCGTGGACGGGTCGGTGGGCATCATCGTCGCGGCACACACTTCGCTGTGTTCGAATCATATTTTTGTTGCCGGCACCGAAGAGCAGAAGAAGAAATATGTTAGTAAGCTGGCTACCGGCGAGCACATCGGGGCGTGGGGCTTGACCGAACCGTCGTCGGGGTCGGACGCGGGCAGTGCGCGGATGACGGCGGTGCGAAGGGGAAACACCTGGGTGCTCAATGGCACCAAGACGTTTTGCACCAATGGACACTATGCCGATACGCTGGTGGTCATCGCAGTGACCGATCGCGCGGCACACACTCACGGTCTCTCGGCGTTTATTGTGGAGAAGGGTTCCAAAGGATTCCGTCCGGGAAAGAAAGAAAACAAGCTGGGATTGCGAGCGAGTGATACAGCGGAGCTGATCTTTGAAGACTGCGTGATTCCAGCGGAAAATCTTCTGGGCAAAGAAGGCGACGGATTCATCGATGCCATGCGTGTGCTGGACGGCGGACGCATTTCGATTGCGGCACTTTCGCTGGGCATGGCCGAGGGCGCGTACGAAGCGGCGCTGAAGTATTCCAAGCAGCGCAAGCAGTTCGGGAAGGCGATCAGTGAATTTCAGGCGATCCAGTGGAAGCTGGCGGATATGGCAACGGAGATCGAGGCAGCGAAGCTGCTGACGTTCCGGGCGGCGTCGCTAAAAGACGCGGGATCGAAGAGCACGCTCGAGTCGTCGATGGCGAAGCTTTACGCCAGCGAAGTGGCCGTCCGTTGCGCCAATGAGGGCGTGCAGATTCACGGCGGATATGGGTTCATCAAGGATTATCCGGCGGAGAAGTTCTATCGCGATGTGAAGCTGTGCACGATTGGCGAGGGGACGAGCGAAGTGCAGCGGCTGGTGATCGCGCGACAATTGCTGAAGGATTGAACCTGAAGTCGCCACGGATCAACACGGATTTCTACGGATCGAAGCTACGAAAGACTTCCTGCCTTTATGCCTGTGCTTTACACTGGCAGGTTGAGCCACGACTTCCAACCATTACTTGAGCAGCTGCGTTCGGGCGATCCGCGGAGTTTGGCGCGGGCTATCAGCATGGTCGAGAACCGTTCGCCGGGCTGGGCAGAATTGCTGAAGGCTTTGTTTCCACAGACTGGTCATGCGCGGATTCTGGGATTAACTGGTGCGCCCGGCGCGGGTAAGAGCACGCTGGTCGATCAGTTGGCCAAGCGCTATCGCAAAGAGAATCGTACGGTCGGGATCATCGCGGTCGATCCCACTAGCCCGTATACCGGCGGGGCGATTTTGGGGGATCGCATTCGCATGCAGGATCATTTTTCTGATCCTGGGATTTACATTCGGAGCATGGCGACGCGGGGATCGCTGGGCGGATTGGCCCGAACCACCGCCGACGTGGCGACTGTGATGGATGCGTCCGGGCGCGACTTGATCATGATCGAAACGGTTGGCGTCGGGCAGGACGAAGTTGATATCGTGCGACTGGCCGACGTTACGGTTGTGATTCTGGTGCCGGGGATGGGCGACGATGTGCAGAGCATCAAAGCCGGCATCATGGAGATTGCCGATATTTTTGTGATCAACAAGAGCGACCGCGAGGGCGCCGAACGGGTGGAGCGCGAGATTCGCGCCTTGCAATCGCTGGCCATTCGCGATGATCACTGGACTCCGCCGATCGTGAAGACCGTGGCCAGCGACGGGACCGGAATTGATGAACTGGTCACGGCGATTGCGGATTACGAGGCGTATCTTCAACAAGAAAATTTGACACTACAACACAGCATTGAAAACTGGCAGGAGCGGTTAATCGAGATGCTGCGCGACGCTTTGCTGGAGAAGGCTCGCGAACAGATGGAAGATGGTAACGTTGCACGCTACGCGGCGGAAGTCGCCGAGCACAAGCGCGATCCTTATACGCTGGTGGAAGAGATTGTTGGACGGTTAGGAAAGACGGGCTCTTAAGGCGCGAAAAGAAAATGCAGATCCCCGCTTAGTCCTCATCGCGCGAGCGCGACTCGGGCGTTGCTCGGGATGACAAGTACGATAGCAGAACGGTCATCGACAAGGTTTATGTTCACCATTGATCATCTCGGTATTGCGGTGAAGTCGCTGGCGGTGTCGAAGGAGATCTACCAAAAGCTGGGATTGACCGCATCGGCGGAAGAGGTGGTCGAAGGCGAGCAGGTGCGGGTAGCGATGTTTCCGGTGGGAGAAAGCCGCTTGGAGTTGATAGAGGCGACGTCAGAAAACTCGGCCGTTGCGCGATTCATCGCCAAGAAAGGTGAGGGCCTGCATCACGTTTGCCTGCGCGTGCCCGATTTGACTGCGGCCGTCGAACGCCTGAAGAAAGATGGCGTGAGGCTGGTATCGAACGAAATCAAGATTGGCGCAGGCGGGCATCGATACGTGTTCGTACATCCTTCGAGCGCCGGAGGCGTGCTGCTGGAGTTGGTGGAAGCCGGGCACTGATTCAAAAAGCAGCCACGGGGTTGGCACGGATCTGCGTCACCAGCAATTCTCAATCATGCTTCTTCTCGCGGTTGACACCTCCGGTAAGCATGGCAGCATCGCAATCGCGCGATGTGGGCCGAATGATGCTTGCGAGGTTGTCGAAGTCTCCACGCTCGCGGGAGGTACATTCTCCGCCGAGTTGGTTCCGCAGATTGCGACCTTGCTCGATAAACACGGATTCAGCAAGGCTGACATTGGCGCCTTCGCCGTGGTTTCCGGGCCGGGATCCTTTACTGGACTGCGCATCGGTTTGGCAGTCATCAAAGCAACGGCGGACGTATTGGAGAAACCGGTTGCCGCTGTGTCGCTCTTAGAAGCGCTGGCGAGCAAGGGTCAGTCGCGAGGAAGAGTTCTGTCTGCGCTCGATGCCGGGCGAAACGAGCTTTTCCTCGGTGAGTACGAGGTCGGTAGCACGGGGACGCATCTGATTCGTGAATACCTGCTGACCCGAGACCAATGGTTGGAATCTGCCAGCGAGGAATTGATCGTCACGGCCGACCACGCCATTGCCGAAGCAGCGAGGCTCAAAGGATTGCGCGTGGTCGAAGTGGATCGACCGCGGAGCGATGTGATCGCGCAGCTTGGATGGAGAAAAATCGCCTCTGGAGAAACTGTGTCCCCGGAGGCGCTGGAAGCGAACTACATCGGGCGCTCGGAGGCGGAGCTGTTCGTCAAAGGCGGTTAAGCGATCACGGTGAAGCGTCGAGATGCGGGCGCCACAAATGCGTATTCGTCTTGCCACCCCTGCAGATATTCCTACCATGATGACGCTGGCGAAGCTCGCTGCCACGGCGGCGCACTGGTCTGCGGAGCAGTATGAAGAAGTATTCTCCGGCGACGTGCCATTCCGTGTGGTGCTGGTCCTTGAGGAAGAAGCTGCTATGTTGGGATTTGTCGCTGGCAGGGCAGTCGGCGAAGAGTGGGAAATTGAGAACATTGCGGTCGCAGCGCCCGCACGGCGTCGCGGGCTGGGCACAAGGCTGCTTGGAGAATTTCTTGACTTGGCTCGCGGCCGTGGTGCAGAGGCGGTCTTTCTTGAGGTCCGCGAGTCCAACTTTGAGGCACGGCGGCTCTATGAAAAGTTGGCCTTTGTGGAGACTGGCCGGCGCAAGGGTTACTATCGCGAGCCGGAACAAGATGCGGTTGTGTATCGCCTGGGGCTTGTCTGATATTGCATCAGCATTGGTGCAATCAGTCGGATGTAACTGAGAACTCAGGAGATCCTCCGACGGAAATTCGCGTTGAAGCGGGCAAGGTCGTGTGGTAAGTTGGAGTCTGAAACCCCGGTTAGGAGGTCTGCTGGATGCTAACTTCTAGGGACCAGCTCTTTGCCAGTCACGATGAATTTCGAAAACTGGCGACGGAGCACACGCTCTACGAAAAACGTCTTGATTCACTCACCGAAAAACGCTTTCTCACTGACGACGAAAAATTGGAAGAAGTGCGACTGAAAAAGCTGAAACTCCGTCTTAAAGATCAGATGGAGAATATTCAGCGGCAGTTCCGTCAACAGCCGCAACAAAACCAGGTCGCTTAATTAGCTCCAACCTTGTGCGGCTCAGCCGCAGGAGGGGTTATCTGTCTCTACGCAGGGCGCTTGTAAGCGCCTTTTTTATTTGCGTTTAAGATGAAAGACGGAGATGCGCCCTCAGCCTGCTCTATAATTCCTCTATCCAAAATGGTTCGTGACGCTCACTATTACGCGTTTCCGCTTCTGGCTGCAGCCGCACTGATAGGATGGCTGGCCAGCCCGCTTTGGGCGTTGCCGGCTGTGCTGCTGGCTGCATTCTTTCTATGGTTCTTTCGAGATCCCGAGCGGGTGATCCCGGGTGACGCGGGTGCGCTCGTGTCACCGGCGGATGGGAAGGTCACGGCTGTCTCACCATCGATTCTGGATGGCGTCCATGTCCTTCGGATCAGCATCTTCCTGAACGTTTTTAACGTGCACGTGAACCGCTCTCCCATCAGCGGCGTCATTCGCGAAGTGCGGTATCAAAGGGGAAAATTCTTAAATGCCATGAATGCGGCTTCGGCCGAACAAAACGAGCAGAATGTGGTAACCGTCGAAGGCGATGGTCAGACCGTAGTTTTCAAGCAGATTGCGGGACTTCTGGCACGCAGGATCGTCTTCAGCAAAAAGCTTGGCGATCGGGTGGAGCGCGGGGAGCGCGTTGGCCTGATCAAGTTCGGCTCGCGAGTGGATGTTTTCCTGGATGCCTCCGCAGCCATCGAAGTTAAAGTTGGGGATCATGTGAAAGGCGGATCGAGCGTGCTGGCCTACCTGAACGCCGAGCGACCACTCGCAGCGGGCAGCGCCGGACAGGCTCAGCGAGGAGCACTGTAATGGACCCGGAAGTTCCAGTGATTCCGAAGCGGCGTAAAGAAGACCGACCCTCGGGACGGTTGCGCAAAGGCATGTATATTTTGCCTTCACTTTTCACTGCGGCAAATATTGCGCTGGGTTACTACGCCATCTTGCAGGTCACACATGCCACGGTTGCGGAACCCTGGCATTTTGATTCTGCGGCCAAGGCAATCGGCTTTGCCGTATTGTTTGACGGCTTGGACGGACGCATCGCACGCATCACTCACACCAGCAGTGATTTTGGGCGCGAGTTGGATTCGTTGGCCGACGTAATCACGTTTGGCGTCGCTCCGGCGCTATTGGCTTGGATGTGGGGTTTCCGGCAGTTGCCGGTATTTCTGGGGTCCAGCGAATTAACCGGCAAAATGATTCAACTGGGCTCAATCTCGAGCTTCTTGTTTTTGATGGCTGGCGCCAGCCGCCTGGCACGCTTCAACATAGCATCGAATCCGCAACCGTCGAATCCGGGCCGGCCGGGCAAAAAGTATTTTGTGGGAATGCCCATTCCTGCGGGGGCAGGCGTGATTGCCGCCGTGGTGCACTTCTCCGGGGGCGACCCGATTTCTTCGCTCTGGAGTTGTATTACCTGGATGCTCATCATCGTGGCGGCGGGATATCTCATGGTGAGCACGTGGCGTTTCTACAGTTTCAAAGACATCGACTTCCGCGCCCGGCAGCCGTTCCAACTGGTGATCTTGTTGGGATTGCTGTTCGCGGCGATCTGGGTTTTCTCCCAGTGGGTGCTGTTCGTCATCGCGCTGACTTACATGTTTTCCGGCGTCTTCTGGCGCCTGCAATGGATTTTCCGGCGCAAACGGAACCCGCCTCCTCCGCAGTACAAAGAGGCCTCGCAGACTTCATGAGTTCGAACTTCAAGGCTGGTCCCGCGTCGCACGCCGAACCAGTGCGTGGGGGCAACTTTTACCGGCTTGCCATCGTCGGCGCAGGCTCGCTCAAGGGCAAAGAGGTCGCGGAGGTACTCAACGATCGTAATTTCCCTTCGATTGATGTCAAGTTATTGGATGATGAAGAGGCGCTGGGAAAACTGGAAACGGTAGGAGATGAGGTCACGTTTATCCAGAATGTCCGCACCGAGCAGTTCCAGAATATCGACTTTACTTTTTTTGCGTCAGACCCGGACTCCACGCGCAAGAACTGGAAGACAGCGCGCGACGCGGGCAGCGCGATCATTGATCTTTCTTCCGCTCTCGAAGATGAGCCGGACGCCACGGTGCGTTCGCCGTGGATCGAGCGGCAACTGGGTCAGCCTTTGATTCCTCAGCTGCAGCCGGGTCCGGCAGTGGTCGCGCATCCTGCGGCGGTCGTGCTCGCGCTCCTCTTGCTGCGCGTACAGAAAGCTGGGCCAGTGAAGCGGGCTGTAGCCATGGTATTCGAGCCTGCCTCTGAACACGGTCAGAAGGGCATGGATGAACTGCATGAGCAGACGGTGAATTTGCTTTCATTCCAGCAACTACCGAAGAACATCTTCGATACGCAAGTGGCTTTCAACATGGTAGCCCGCTATGGTGAACACTCGGTGCCGGCGCTGGCGGCCGTGGAGAGTCGAGTCCTGAAGCACTATCAGAAGATTTCCGGCAAGGACGCTCCGCTGCCATCGTTGCTATTGGTGCAGGCTCCCATCTTTCATGGACACGCCTTTGCGATCCACGTCGAACTCGGACAAGTGGCGGATGTCGAAGGCATCTCGCGAGCACTGGCCGGCGAGCATGTGAAACTCACGCTTGGAGCCGAAGACGCTCCCTCGAATGTGAATGCAGCGGGACAAGTGGATATTCAGGTGTCGATTGCCGCGGATTCGAGTCAGCCGAATGGATTTTGGCTATGGGCCGCGTCCGATAATCTGCGCATCGCCGCGACGACCGCGGTCGAGTGCGCGGAAACTATGGCTGCGACCCGGCCTCGAGGCAAAATCCAATGAGGATGAGTCGTAGCGTGGCGTTGGTGGTGCTGCTCAGTGTTTTCGGCGCGGGATGCGGCTACCACACTGCCGGCCACACGGTAACCATTCCTGATAACGTCCGGACCATTGCCATCCCAGCCTTCGTGAACCAAACTCAAACCTTCAAGATCGAGCAGATGCTGACCGCCGCTGTGGCAAGAGAGTTCGTCACGCGAACCCACTACCACGTGGTCAACCAGGTGAATGGCGATGCGGACGCGGTGCTGCACGGGACCGTGCTCGCCACCTACAGCAATCCACTTACCTACGATTCGCAGACTGGACGCGCCGCCAGCGTGATGGTCGTGGTCTCCATGAAAGTGTCGTTGGTCGATATCAAGGGCACGGTGCTTTACCAGAACCCCTCGTATCTGTTTCGCGAGCAGTACGAGGTCCCGCGCGACCTGAACAGTTTTTTCGAGGAAGACACGCCCGCATTTCAACGTCTCTCTCGCGACTTTGCGCAAGCTCTGGTGTCGAACATTCTGGAGGGCTTCTGATGCGAGCCTTCGCCCAGGCCGACCGTTTTGTATCCGAGGTACAAGCCCGCAAGCTGCGGCCGGCATACGTGTTTGTGGGTGCGGAGGTCTTTTTTCGTAAACGTTGCCGGGAAGCCATTCTCGAACACCTGGTCACACCGGATTTGCGGGACTTCAGCCTTTTCGAGTTCGATCTGGCGGAAACTGATCTGGTAGAGGTGCTTGATCGCGCGCGCACACCATCGTTGATGGCGCCCTTTCAAGTGTTCTTTGTTCGAGGCGTCAAGAACCTGTTCGGACGCGGCTCCAACGAAGAGAAACTCGCAGCCATCGAAGCGTATTGCAAAGATCCCAATCCCGCTGCGGTATTGATCTTTGTTGCCGACCACATCAGCATTCCGGCGGACCCACGTCGCATGGACTTAACCGACAAAGAACGCTACGAGCGAATTCGCGAGACGCTGGGGCAATACTGCGCCATCGTCGAACTGGCGCGAGTAGAAGAAAGCGAGGCCGTGCGCTGGATCGGCGAATACGGCGCCACGCGGGACGTCAAGATCGATGCCGATGCCGCCCGCGAACTGGTCGATGCTCTTGGCGGCGACATGATGATGGTTTCGAACGAACTGGAAAAACTGATTCTGTACGTGGGCGAAAAGAAGCGCATCACGCTGGGTGATGTCGAAACCATGGTGCTGGCCGCGAAGCAAAGGTCTTTGTATGAGCTGACCGACGCGATTTCCTCGAAAGACCGGGTGCGGGCGTTAGAGATGCTGGATTCGATTCTCACCACGGGTGAGGGAGACGAGGCTGCCATCGGGCATCTCTACATGCTGGCCAAAACTTTTCGGCAGATGCTGGTAATTCTGGAGCGCAACGTGCGCGACCAGCGCATGTTGTGGGCTGCACTGTGGCAGGGCTTTCGAGTGCCTCCGTTTGCCGCCGATGACATCATCAAGCAAGCCCGGCGCTACAAATCGAAGCGAGAGCTTACGCGCGCCATTCGGCTGGTGGCAAAGACCGATCTCGCGTTGCGTTCCAATCCTCCAAGCAAACGAATCGTGCTGGAGAAGTTGGTGATGGACCTGACCTCAGAGCCAAAACCCGAAGCTGGCTGGATGCAGGAAGACTTGCCGGTGTGAAGCGGCCATTAAGCGCTCGCACTAGCCACGTCGATTCGGCAATCTGAAGCACTCGGTGGGGGCTCGTGTCTTTCCCAAAATGGGACGAGGTTTACTGTTTAGTACTGGGTACCCCCCCCTCCCCTATCGCTTGCAAAATCTAGAAAACAAACGATTTATTTTGCGACTATGTGCTAGATCTTTGAGTTTACAGGAGTTACGCGCAAAATCTAGAGAACATTGAAGTTAGCCGAGCCGCGCGGTTCCATCTTGGGAAGGTGCTGCATCCGGCGGTGTGTGGCAACCGGCGAGACGAATTGTCAAAGAGCGGACATTATCCAATGGATAATGCGTTATAAGGTAGATTATCTTGTTGGAAGAACGCAGTCAATGAGAAAAGGATTCGCAGCGTGAAACCTAGGATTGGTGGAAGACACTACGGGGTAAGTTCGAAGGCAACGCCGTAGCCGCCTGCGCCGCCGGTGGTGGTGGTGCCGTAGAGGTTGCCTTTATCGTCGAGGATGAGGTTGGCGTTGGGGCCGGCTCCGTCGGCGCCGGTGAAGCGATGCAGCACCGTGTAGGTCCATTTGCCGTTGAAGCCAGGCGCTAGCTTATAGACCACGCCGCAGCCGCATGATGCTGTTCCGCCGGCGGTGGTTGTGCCGTAGAGATTGCCGGCTTTGTCCATGACTACGCCGGCGTCAGGTTCGGCTCCGTTGGCGCCGTCCGCGAAGTTGTACAGGATGGTCTCCTTCCAATCGCCCTTTGCGCCAGGGGTTAACCTGAACACAGTGCCGCAGCCAACGTCGACGCAGGTGTTGCGGCCGCCTTGGCTGGTCGTCCCGTAAAGATTTCCGGAGGCGTCGGAGACCAACGCCCCTACTCCGGGGACTTGGCCGTCGTCATGGAAGGCGCCGAAGCTGTGCAGCACGCTTTCCTTCCAGCCGCTAGAGGTAGGCCGCAGGCGATACACGGTGCCAACGTCGTCGGTTCCGCCCCGCTCAGTGGTGCCGTAGACGTTGCCGACCGAGTCCAGGATTACACCGGCAAGGGGTTGGAAGCCGTCACCGTGCTGGCCGGTGAAGTCGTGCAGCACGGTTTCTTTCCAGCCGTCGTCGCCCGGAGACAACTCGAAGGCCGCGTACCCGGTCCCGTACATGTCGCCAGCTTTGTCCATGACTAGCCCTGCGTAGGGCGACCCTCCATCGCTGCACTTGGGCTTGGCGCAGAAGTTGTAGAGTATGCTCTCAGCGCGGGAGTCATGCGCCAACTCGAAAACGACGCCACTGTGATGATCGCCGCCGCCCTCGGTCGTGCCATAAAGGTTGCCCGCCGGGTCCAGGATCAGGCCGTCGGTCGGTCCTCCCCCATCGTCAGCGAAGGAGGGGAAGCTGTGCAGCACGGTCTCGGTCCACTTGCCCTTCGATCCAAGCGTCAGTTTGAAAACCGTTCCGTGGCCATAGGCACCGCCTCCGCTAGTCGTGCCGTACACGTTTCCTTGGCTGTCGAGCGCCAGGCTACCCCACAGTCCGGCTCCGTCCTTGCCAGTGCCAAAGGCATGGAGCACTTTGTAGTTGCCCCCTGCCCATGCATGGCCCACGAGAAGAAAGGCGATGGCAGCAATCGCGGAAGCTGTGGGCGATACGATGGGCCATTTTTTCTGACGCATCGAGATTTCCTCCGTTAGGGGTTCGGCAGAAGGAGAGGCAGCGCAGCAGCCTGAATTGTCGCTGGGCTGCCCCACACTATACCACTGAACCAGCCTGCACGACAGCGGGTGCTGGCCCGCGTAGGGTCGGCACCCGCCATCGGAAACGCGCGTCCTTAGTCCTGCACGTCGACGTCGTCAGCGTCGGGGTCCTCGGGTGCTGTAAAGTTTTCGCCGTTGCAGTTTTGCTTGTTGGGAACTATAAAGCATTCGGTCTTGAAGGGTGCTGTCAGTGCAGTAAACGTACGTGGGTTGCTAAAGTTGAAAAAGTCAGAGAGCGAGTATGGGTACGGACACTCTGCCCCGCAAACGGTGGGGCCATCCGGCGCGAAGTAGTCCGCGTACTGGTAGGATGGGCTGATTCCGCCGGTGCCGCCGAGGGGATTTCCGCCTGTCCCGAAAGCATACTCGATGAAGTTGAGGATGCTGCCGAAGTCGTGGATGTATGGGGCCTTTTCGTTTGGGCAGTTGCCCGGGGCTACGCAGGCCCCTGAGATGTAGCCCTTTGGAGTGTAGGCCGAGACTACAAGTAGGGGCACGCGGAAGCCGTAGACGTACTGGCCGCCGGCTTGGTTCGAGTAGCCGATCCCTGGCCCGCCAGCTGCAGCTGCCGGGGAAATGTGGTCGTACCAGCCGCCCCAGTCGTCCCATGTGATCAGGACGACGGTATTGTTCCAATATGAACAGGGCGTGCTGTGTTTCATGCCCATAATGTCGTAGTAGACGCCACCAACGGCATTGACGATGGCCGACACCCAAGACGGCCCAGCGCCGTTCGGGTCCTGTCCTCCATGGTCGGTTGGCGGCCCGCCGCAATTAGACTAGAAATCGACCCGACAGGTTGACGGCGTCATCGCAAGGATCGGCGGGTTCGCGGGTTGGGAGCAGGGTTTTGAATCTATGGCGTGATTTCGAAGACCACGCCAGCGCCGCCGGAGCCACCAGTGATGGTGGTGCCGTAAAGGCTTCCCTTGCTGTCGAGGATCGGAGCGGCGGCGGGCTGAGCGCCGTCAGAGCCGAGGAAGCGATGCAAGACTGTATAGCTCCATTTGCCGTCGGAGCCGGGGGCTAGCTTAAAGACGACGCCACAGTCGCAGTTGGGATCGCCGCCAGCGACGGTCGTGCCGTATAGATTTCCGACTTTGTCCATGGCCACGCCGCCGCCGGGTTGGTCTCCGTCGGAGCCCCCTAAGAGGTTGTACACAACCGTTTCCCTCCAGCGGCCATCGGCGTCGAGCGATAGCCTGAAGACGACGCCGTGCGCGGCGTTCCCTCCGCCTGCGGTGCCGTACAAGTTGCCAGTGCCGTCAAGTAGCAGAGCTCCCACGGGACTGGATCCATCCCAGCGAGCCTGGAAGCGGTGCAGGACGTTCTCTTTCCATTTGCCGTCTGAGGTTGGTGTGAGTTGGTAGACAGTGCCGCAGCCTCCGCCGCACCTGTCGCTCCCGCCCATCTCGGTCTGTCCGTAGAGATTGCCGGCCGCATCCAGGATCAAGCCGGCATACGCGTCGGAACCGTCGCCGTGCTGACCGGTGAAGTGATGCAGAACTGTCTCTTTCCAATCCTCGGCACCCGGAGACAGCTCGAAGGCAACACTGGCCGTCCCAAAAAGGTTGCCTTTATTGTCCATGACCAGGCTGGCTTTGGGGCAACAGCCGTACTGGTTAAACCGGAAGCTGTGCAGCACGGTCTCCTTCCAGGCGCCGGAGCCTGCGGTCAGCTTGAACACCGTCCCGTACACGTGAGATCCGCCCGACTCCGTCGTACCATACAAATTGCCTGCCGCGTCAAAGATCAGGCCTGCGGTGGAACCGCCCCCGTCGGTACAATCGGACAGGCTGCAGAAGTTATAGAGAACTGTCTGCGACCACACCCCGTTGGCTTGCCGGGACAGTTCAAACGCCGTACCGCCCTTCCCCTTTCGTCCACCCGCGACGGTCGTGCCGTAGACATTTCCTTGCTTGTCGAGCACAAGACTACCCCACAGGCCACCGCCATCGTTGCCTCCAGTGAAGGCATGCAGCACCTTGTACCTTGGGGCGCTCCAGGAAGGGATCGCTAGCGTCAGTGCGAGCACGGACGACGCTGTGGCTGAGACTAAGGGATAGCAGATCTGCGTGAACCGCACTCGACACCGCCTCCGCCGAGAGGTTCCCACAGGGAAGGGGGTACGTGGCAGATACTCTCGCCGGGCGATTAGCATATCACTGAACTCCGAGAAATGCACACAGCGAGTGCCGGGTTTCGGCAGTTGTTCCGGCACTCGCTATAATAGTAATGCCAACGCGCCTTCAATCCTGTGGATCGACAGCGTCAGCGTCGGGATCGGCGGGTTCGAAGTTCGAGCCGAAGCAACCCTGCGCAGTAGGGGTTATGAAGCATTGGGTTGGATAGTTTACTCCCTGAGTAAAGGGTATAAACGTTCTTGGGCCACCACCAAAGCTGAAGAAGTCGGAGAGCGAGTATGGTTGCGAACAATTTGCTCCGCAGACGACAGAGCCGTCAGGAGCGAAGACATCCGCATAGGAATACGACGGACTGATCCCGCTTGTGGGCGGCGACCCTGCAAAATGCAGCGGCTGCCCGTTGTTCCCGAAGGCATATTCGATGAAGTTGAGGATACTGCCGAAGTCGTGGCAGTACTGCTGTTGCTCGTTTGGGCAGTTCGATGATTCGCCTGTGATTTGTGGTGAAGGCTGGACCTGCGGCAGATCACTGCACAACCGGCCTTGCAGGCATGCGGCGATCGTGCCGCGATCCACGGTCAGAGAGACGCGGTAAGCTACATCTGCATCGCGGAGCTACTTTTTCGCGACGGCGTTCAAGCGCGCGTTCAAACGGGACTTGTAGCGCGACGCGGTGTTCTCGTGAAGCACGCCCTTCTGGACAGCTTTGTCGAGGGCGGAGACGGTTTGCCGAAAAATCTGCTCGGCTCCCTGCTTGTCGCCTTTGGCCAGCGACTCGCGCAAGTCGCGCAACGCGCTGCGCAGGCGGGAAGTGTTGGCGCGGTTGCGAGCCGTGCGTTTCTCAGTCTGACGGGCGCGTTTCAGCGCCGAAAAATGATTTGCCATG
>DATHPO010000325.1:0-20263 GCA_035483835.1 Terriglobales bacterium | reverse complement strand
ACGCTGGAGTTCGTCCAGCATCAGCTTCCTGAGTCGGGTCACAGTAACCTCCTTGTGACCCAAAACCTTACACGGGCAACAATGCTGGCGACGACCACGCGGTAGCGTCCGCCGCGCTAGCGGCTTAGTTCAAACGCGCTTGTGGCCACCGAACTTCAGGTGGCAAGATGATAGAGAAGTGAGCTCGTTCTCCGTGGATCGTCCATTCCGCTACCACCCGGACATTGGCAGGCATTCGCAGGATTCGTCTTCACGATCTCCGTCATACCTTCGGATCCTTACTCCTCCAAAACGGGGCGTCGATTGTCTACGTCAAAGAACAGATGGGGCACAGCTCTATCCAAGTCACAGTCGACACTTATGGGCACCCGATTCCGGGGGCCAATGTGTGCTTTGTAGACCGGCTTGACGAAGCCTCGGCAGAGCTGGAGGAAACAACTCCGCAACAATCCGCGACTCCCGCGCAACAAGGCGAAATGCAGCTTCCGCCGGATCTCCGGCAAGGTGCTGATGAGATTGGTGGCGGCGCGTGGACTCGAACCACGGACCTACGGATTATGAGACCGTCGCTCTAACCACCTGAGCTACACCGCCACGGTGCGAGCAAAACCTTTAGAATCAATCGTCTGGTTACCTTGGTCCAGCGAACCTTTGCCCCGTGTTGTTCTTGTTTGGTTCTCGATACAATTCAAGGTATGAGACACCAAAAAGGTTCGATAGTGCTGAGGTCTGGATCATTTTACTGTAGAGCCTACGTTGGTGGGAAGCAGAAGAACTTCCTCCTGGTTAGGAAAGACGACAAGCACCACTCAGCGAAGTGCAGACCTGTCCAACTTCTCAAGGACGAGTGCATGGGAACACATGACACGAACTTGTCGTATTTCGGGAGTGCTAAACGCGAGTAGATACGGGCAGTTCTATTGATACTTGTAGCTGCCCTCTCCCCAAGGAAATTCAACGCCTATCTTGCAGGATTTGCCTGAAACAACGAATCGAGCCTTGCCGGACCGCTTTCCTTTTACAAACGGTAAGAGCGCCGCGTTGTACGTGCCTTGAGCGTCCGCTTTAGCTTTGGATTGTCCGCCTTCATTCTCGGATTGCTGCTCAGTGCTTAACTCCTCATCCGGCTGAAAGCCAGTCAGTCTGATTAGAACTCCGAAGTAATAGGGACCTGTCTCAATGAGCGAAAGATGGCACGGCCCGGCAGTTTCCTCCCAAGGAAACGGAACGATCTGCGTGAATGCGCGTGATTTGTCATCATCAGAAATTAGGGCGAACTGAATTGGCTCGCCTTTCCCACCAAAGACCTTGGCGTTGATGGGGTCTTCGGCAACGTGGTGAGCGGCATCAGGCAGCACGTTCACTACCTTGCCGTCACCATTCAGGTATGCATCGGCCACGGCTTTCGGATCGCTGCCGACGTTGAGAACGCAGAGGACATAATGCTGGTCCTTGGATAACCCAGATGCAAACAGGTTATAAGTAATGACCGTTCTGCCCTGAATTGTGGCTCGTCCGATTTCCTTGTAGGACAACTTCGCCCCCGGCGAATTGAACTTCTCACCCCACTGATCCCTGCTCGGGACTGTCTGTGCGGAACTTGGTTCGGCGGAGAACTGCAGGACGAGAGTCAAAACAACGAAGAAGCACGGCAGGAGTCGGATGTTCATGACGCGAGCGAGTATAACAACAACGCTCTACTTTGGAATTGGCAATAGTTGGCGCAAAATCGCCATTACACTCAGAATCCCCCTGAGTCGAATTTATTTCTGAAGCCCCCAGTGACAAGCTGAGGGCTTTTCTTTTTTCTTCCCAAGGTTTTGGTTCTCGTTTGGTTCTCGTTGATTGCCGAACACGGCCAAATGCAACCAAAAGGGTGCAATCTTGGCTGATCCAAGCTACTGAAACCTAAGGAAGTGCTTTGTTTTCAGCTAATTATGAGACCGTCGCTCTAGCCACCTGAGCTACGCCGCCACTTTTAGTTACAACAACTTGCGCGGAATATGAACTGCGTCGCGTCGCATCTTGTCGCATGTTCTTGCAGAATCGGCCCGTCAAGCCGTCACAGCGGATAAATCTGCGAGAACAACGCCGCGTTGCATGTTTGATTCTATCAAACACGGAGAATCTGCGACTTCCCCTGTAAATTTTGCTAATTGACAGAAATCGCATAACGCGCATGATGTTGGTACAGAATAAGGCTTGGTTTTCGTTTAGATGGACACGATCCCAGGGGAGCAAGGAGCCCGCCGCATGTCAAAAGTCGCGGTTTTGGTGGTTGAGGATTTCGATCCGTTTCGGCGGTTTGTATGTTCGACGCTGGGAAAAAGACCGGAGTTGCAAATTGTCGGAGAGGCGTCGGACGGGCTGGAGGCACTTCACAAAGCTGAAGAACTGCAACCGGACTTGATTCTGTTGGACATTGGCTTGCCGAGTCTGAACGGAATCGAAGCGGCTCAACGAATCCGCGAACTCTCCCCGAGGTCCGAAATACTTTTTGTGAGCCAGGAATCTTCTGTCGATGTGGTGCAAAAAGCTCTCAGCTTAGGGGCGGCGGGCTACATTGCTAAGGTAGATGCCGGAAGCGAGTTGCTGGCTGCTGTGGAGGCGGTGCGGCAGGGTAGACAGTTTATCAGTAGCGGACTGTCGGGTCACGATTTCACCCCAACAAATGAGATCAGTCGCGCCCACGAGGTCGAATTCTATTCTGATGATGAAGCTTTTGTAGTTGGCTTTGCTGATCGTATCGAAGCTGCTCTGGTGGCAGGAAATGCGCTCATAGTAGTCGCAACCGAGTCACATCGGAAGAGCCTTCTTGCGAAGTTGCAGGAACAAGGGGTGAATATTAACGCTGCCATTGAACAAGGACGCTATCTCGCTTTGGATGTCGACGATACGCTCTCGACTTTCATGGGCGACGAACTGCCCGACCCGGTGCGATTTTTTCGAGTGGTTGATGATCTGATCGCGGCAGCGGCCCGATCAACATCGGGGGAAAAATCAAGGATCACAATTTGCGGGGAATGTGCGTCAATCTTGTGGGCGCAAGGTAATGCGGATGCGGCCATTCAGCTGGAGCAATTCTGTAACCAACTAACTAAGCGATACGAAATAGATATTCTTTGCGGGTTCTCAATGAGTAGCTTTTACTGCGACGAAGATAAGCAAGTCTTCCAGAAGATTTGCAGCGCACGCTGAACTATTGTTCGTGATAATGAATTCGTTACTCTGCCGGGGGAGCGTTTCCTCGCCTTGGAAAGAGCCAAGCCCGAACGAATCCAAAGATGACTTAGCTTGCAACTCGTCTACGGAAAATTGACACTGGTTGCATGAAAACGATTGCGGTTATCCCTGCGCGCCTTGCCTCTACGCGGTTGCCGCGAAAAATGCTGCGCCTGATAGGCGGACAAACGCTGCTGGGCCGCGTTTACGAAGGCGTTCGATCCTCGCCGTTGTTGAGCGACGTCATCGTCGCGACGGATTCGGACGAGATCATGCAGGTCTGCCGTCAACATGGATGGAACGCGCGCATGACCTCGCCGGCACATCGCAGCGGGACAGAACGCGTGCGCGAGATCTCAGATTCGGTTGCGGCTGACGTCTACCTCAACATTCAGGGAGACGAACCGCTGACCAGGGCCGAACACATTGCGGCGCTGCTCCTTTTGATGAAGGACACGAATATTCAGTTGGGGACGTTAAAGACTCCGGCTAAATCGGAAGACATTAATAATCCCAATGCGGTGAAGGTCGTGACCGACGCTGCCGGCAAGGCGCTTTATTTTTCACGCGCTACCATCCCATACGACCGCGACGCCGGAAATCCAGGGTATTTCAAGCACCTAGGCTTTTACGCCTATCGCAAGGCGGCGCTCGATCGTTTCTGCGCGTTGCCCGAGTCGTCGCTGGAACACAGCGAGCGGCTCGAGCAGTTGCGCTTCTTGGAGAACGGGATTTCGATCCATGTTGCCGAAACGCCCTACGATACGGTTGGAGTAGACACCGAGGAGGATTTGCACCGGGTGGAAAAGATTCTTGGGGAACGCGAGACGTAGCAGGCTACGTCTCCACCGAATTGCTATTTTCGCGAGACCGCCTGCTGCTTCGCCCAGGCTTCCGCGGCGGCCATACGCTTAGAAATCGCGGGATGCGATTGGAAAAACCACTCGACCCATCGCGCAGGAGATCGCTCAGCGAGATTCTGGTCTGCGAGTTTGTTCATCGACGAAATGAATGGCTCCACGCTGGCGATGGACTGGAATGCGTAGCGGTCCGCCTGCCGCTCGTTGTAGCGGGAGTACGCATTCAATGCCGGCAGCAGGAGGAATGACAAAATAGTCGAAACCAGCACCAGCAACGGCAGGTTAGCGAAGTCGGAGACGGTTTCAAACATGTGGGTTCGTTCGACAGCATAGTGCAGCACCCAGTTTGCAGCCCAGAATCCAACCAACGTAATCCCGGCCTGCACCGCGATGCTTTTCAGAATATGCCGGTGCACGTGATGCCCCAACTCATGCGCCAGCACGGCCTCAATTTCGTCGGCGGAGAATTGATCGAGAAGCGTGTCGGCGAGGATGATCCGGCGGGTGTTGCCGAGTCCGGTTAACGCCGCGTTGGCCTTCTTGCTCTTCTCCGAGAGGTTCCATTTGTAGACCCCGCGCACGCGCGTTCCGGCACGCTCACTCAGTTGCACAAGGCGAGACTTGAGGTCGGCATTGTCGAGTGGCTCGAATTTATAAAAGATCGGGAACAGAACCACCGGAGCCAGTTGCGCCATCAGCACGAACAATCCCAGAAAAGCAGCCCACGCGATCAGCCACCAAAACTGCGGGAACTGGCGAATAATGAAGTAGAGTAATTCGACCACGATCGACGCCAGCGCCGCGCCGACCAGAAATCCCTTGATTTCGTCCCACACCCACGCGCGTAGCCTTTGATTAGAAAGATTGTAGCGGTGCTCGAGCCGGAATCCGTAGTAGTCCAGCCCCAGTCCGAGCAGCTTGCCGATGAGCATGAGCATCACGACGTAGAGAAAGACCGCTAGCGTGTAGTGTTCGTAAGCACCATGCATTGCGAAGTCGCGCAGGGTGCCGTTCCATCCCGTTGCCAGCAGCACGATCAGAAACATCAGTCCGAGGACAAAATCAGCGACACCAAGCCATCTCCGAACGCGGTTATACCGCAGGGTTTCTGGAGAATCGGTTGGACTCGGAATTGTGGCGACCGCTGTGCTCATCGGTAGTTGACTATCCTAAGTTGATTATCGTATTCATTGGCACCAAATGCGAGACCCAAAAGGGCAGTGAACGGTGGGCGGCTTGACTTCTTCATCTACCCGCCACTGACAAATGCCTCGGCTCCGGACAAGATTTCGTTCACCAATTCGGGCGATGCGGCTTCCGAATAGACGCGCAATAGCGGCTCGGTCCCCGATGCCCGGAACAGTACCCACGCCTCGGCGCCGTTGCCGTTGGTGGGCGCATCGAGGAAAAACTTTATACCGTCGAGGCCCTCTTTCTTTAAGACGGAGTAGCGGCCCAAATGTTTGGTTCCATCAGATCGAGCCCGAAGAATAGCCTGTTGCTTGACATCCTCGGGAATGTGCAGATCGCGCCGCCCGTAATAGTGTGAACCATATTCGCGCTGCAAATCAGCCACCAGTTGGCCTAGCGGTTTACCTTCGTCGGCCATGACATTGGCCAGCAGCAGAGAATTGAGCAGCCCATCGCGCTCCGGCAGGAATCGCGAATACCCGATGCCGCCGGACTCCTCGCCGCCGATGACAATTTCGCGCTCCATCATCAGATCAGCGGCGTATTTGAACCCGATCGGGCACTCATTCAATTTACGGCCATGCTTGGCCGCAATGCGATCGACCATGCGGGTGGTGTTGAAAGCGCGCACCACTTCTCCAGGCCATTTCTTTCGGACCAGCAGCCACTGAGTGAGCACGGAGAAAATCTTGTGAGAATCCACAAAGCTGCCGTCCTCGGCCACAGCGCCGATGCGATCTGCGTCGCCGTCGGTGGCCAATCCGGCATCGGCGTGCTCTTTGAGCACGGTTTGTTGAAGCATCGCCACATGCGGGATGATCGGTTCAGGATTGATATCCGGAAACAAAGGATTCAATTCCTGCCGGATGGCAACGTGATGAATGCCACGTTCGCTGAAAATCCCGGTCAGCACCCCGCGTCCGGAGCCGTACATCGAATCCACGACGAACTTGAAATTTGCCTTGGCAATCGCATCGAGGTCAGCGAAGCGGCAGATGGCTTCAACGTACCTTTGCTTCAGGTCAACATCTTCAATCGCGGCCTTTTGACCGCTGGGCATCGCGCCGGCATTCAACTCATCCTCGATTGCCTTCATGATCGTGGGCGTGCCCGAGCCGCCAAACTTACCTTTAAACTTCACTCCATTCCAGTCCCAGGGATTATGACTCGAAGTGATTACGACTCCGCCAGCAGCGCCGAGTTGCTTCACTGCGAAAGAAATCGCGGGCGTTGGCGTGTAATCATTGGCCAGCTTTACGGGCACGCCTGCGCCGGCAAGAACTTCCGCTGCGATCCGGGCCACACGCTGCGAGAGAAAGCGCGTGTCGTAGCCCACAATTAATCCGCGACGTGCGTCTTCATGCTTGAGAACGTAGGCGGCAATCGCGCCCGCCACGCGGCGCACGTTGTCAAAGGTGAAATCGTCAGCGATAATGCCTCGCCAACCGTCGGTGCCGAACTTGATAGCAGTCATTGGTCGTTGGTCGATAGTCGTCGGTCGTTAGTGGATTGTCCTTAGTCGTTGGGATGCCGCGTCTCGGTCTGGCCCACGACCAACGACGAACGACCGACTACGTTCTCCCCTACACCAGCCTATGGAGTTTTTTCTCATCTAGATGTTTCACAATTTTGCCCACATCTTGCGCTTGCTCGCGTGTCGTGATCAGCAGCGCATCGTCCGTCTCTACCACAACTAGATTGTTCACACCGACTGCCGCGACAAATTTGCCCGGGGCGTGAATGTAATTTCCCGTCGCATTCAGGGTGAAGATCCCTTCGCCGGAGATGAGGTTGCCGTCTGACGGCTGGCTCTTCGCCGCATGATGCTCGTGCAGTGCGTTCCACGACCCCAGATCGTTCCACCCAAAATCTGCCTGCAGGCAGAAGATTTTGGAATCCTGCTCTCCTTTGGATGATCGGGGCTCGAGCAAAGCATAATCCACGCTGATGTTTTCGCACTGCGGGTACAGGCGGCGAAACGCTCCTGCAAACTTTCGGCTTCCAAACGTATTCGCGATCTGTTCGAGTATCGGTGCGGTTCTTGGCAGATGCTCGCGTAAGGCGTTGACCAACGTGCGCGCGCTCCAAAGAAACATCCCGCTATTCCAGAAATAGTTTCCCGCAGCCACGAATCTGGCTGCGCGTTCGGCATCGGGTTTCTCGGTAAATCGGCGTACGTGAAACGCCTCCCGCTCCGTCGGTGTGCCGGTCTCGATGTAACCATATCCGGTCTCGGCACGGGTTGGACGAATGCCCAGCACTACGATGTTTTCATCAGCAGCCGCTATCTCGATACCTCTCTCCAAGACCTGGCGAAAACGCTTTTCCTCTCCAACCACGTTATCCGAGGGAAACATGCCGATCACCGCGTTCGGATCGCGTTTCAGCAAAATAAAAGCAGCCAGGCCGATGGCCGGCGCTGTATTTCGTCCGACCGATTCGGCAACGATCTGGTGTTTGATAAGCCGCGGAATCTGGCGTGCGATCTCGCGCTGCGAATCTTGGTTCGTGATGACCCAAAAATGCTTGGCCGGAGCGAGCGGCAGCAGGCGCGCGACGGTTTGCTGAATCATGGTCTGTTTGCCGTCAAGCGCCAGCAACTGTTTGGCCCGCCGCTTTCGGCTCAACGGCCAAAATCGGGTACCACGCCCGCCAGCGAGGATGACCGGATAGAAATTGGAGTTCGTTTTTGCCACGGATTTTGTATGCTCTTCTCTCCTGTTCGTCATATCCGGGTCGCGGGTTCGAGCACCGCTATTCCCGGCAAAGCCGCGTTCAGGAGTTCCAGCGTCCACTGCGGGCGGACGCGAAAGTCGCCAATCGAGGCGGGAACTACGACCGCATCTCCTTTTGCCAATGTCACCGGTTCTGTGCCGCGCGCCTCGAGCATGCCGCAGCCATCGACCGCGACCAGGATTTGGACCGAACTCTTGTCCGCCCCGTCTCGCGTTTTGAAATCCTGAGGCTCTTTCAATTCGAACATTTCCACTACAAAGTAGGGTGCAGCCACCAGCCGCGACCGGCGATTTTTCGTGCCATTCACAGTGGTCGGCGCGGGACGAATTACCTTCCCGGAAGTCACTCTCTCTTTCACGGCCGCCAGTCCTTCCTTGAGATGCAGTTCGCGCGGGCGGCCGTAGTCATACAAACGATACGTTGTATCCGACTGTTGCTGGGTCTCCACGATGATCGAACCTGGTCCAAGCGTATGCACAGTCCCGCCTGCAACATAAATCATTTCGCCCGGAAAAATATTAATCCAATTCAGCAATTCCTCCGCGCGCTGCTGGTGAATCGCCTCCTCGAATTGCGCCCGCGTGACCCCCGGCTTCAGACCCAAAGCGATCTGCGCCCCGGGCTTGGCATGCGCGACGTACCAGCACTCGGTCTTGCCGCAGGGCTGACCGGCTCGGCGCGCGGCTTCATCATCGGGATGAACTTGCACCGAAAGCTTTTCATGGGGAAAAAGAAACTTTGTGAGCAACGGAAAGCGAGCGGCGTCGCTTGCGGCGTCCCCGACCAGTTCCCGGCCGTACTGGGTGCTTAACTCGGCAAGCGATTTTCCTCGCAACGGCCCATTCGCTACCTTGCCTTCGTCGCCCGTCAACCACGCCTCGCCGATCTTCTCCTCGAACCGATGATTTGGATAGATGGGAGATAAGTCATTCGTGCCCCATGGACGCGGGTCGAAGACAGGCGACATCAACAGTGGATAAAGGTCATTCATGCGGGGGAGTAAACGCCTCGTACCGCCGGGATCCTACTGGCGCTACACGGAACGAAGTTCCTCACAGTGCGGCGAGAAACTTTCGCAGGCGCTCCAGTCCGCGATCCAGTTCCGCGACCGACGTTGCGTAGGACACGCGAATATGGTCGCGGGTTCCGAAGCCTTCACCCGGAACCACGGCTACGTGAGCTTCACGCAACAACTTTCCCGCAAGGTCCGAAGCCGACTTCACGCCGCTACGCCCAAAGAACGCGGACACGTTCGGATAGGTATAGAACGCGCCATTAGGCAGTGTGCACTTCACTCCGGGAATCGCACGCAGCCCGTTGACCACGTGATCGCGCAGGTTGATGTACTCCGCCCGCATGTCGGTCACGCATTGCTGCGGACCTTTCAGCGCCGCTACTGCCGCCTTCTGCACAATCGATGTCGGGTTCGACGTGGATTGGCTCTGCAGTTTATTCATCGCAGCGACAACCGCACTTGGGCCGAGAGCATAACCTAATCGCCAACCCGTCATCGCATAAGTCTTGGAAAGCGATCCGATGATCACCATGCGTTCGCGGAACTCGCGCAGCGCTCCGATTGAGAAACGCTTCATGGTGTAGTTCAAGTACACGTAACACTCGTCGGAAAGCACCCAGATGCCACGCTCGTGCGCCAGACGCACCACTTCGGTCAGATCTTCCGGCGACATTACCGCTCCCGAAGGGTTCGACGGCGAGTTCAGGATAATCAGCTTGGTCCGCGGAGTAATCAGTCGCTCAATCATCTCCGCAGTAACTTGAAAGCCCTTCGCTTCATCGGTCTCCAGCAGTACACAATTCCCCCCGGCGTAGCGCACGATATCTTTGAAGGAAACCCAGTACGGAACCGGGAGAATAACTTCATCTCCATGGTCGACCAGAACCTGCACAGCGTTAAACAGGGCTTGCTTGCCGCCGGTCGAAGCGATCACCTCTTCACGGCGATAATCCGAATCGAAATCCACGGCATGGCGATGCGCAATTGCGTCGCGCAGTTCGGTCGTCCCACTCACCGCTGTGTACTTCGTGAAGTTGCCCTGAATCGCGGCGACACCGGCGTCCTTGATGTGCTGGGGCGTGGCGAAGTGCGGCTCGCCAGCTCCGAAATCCACCACGTCAATCCCTTGCTGACGCAACTTGTCGGCCTCGGCCACTACCGCCATTGTGGCGGAAGGTTCGATGCGGTTGATCCTCTCGGTAAGTCTTAAGGCAAGGGTCGCTTCCGTAACTGGGGTCATCCTCGTTTCCTTTGCTTCAGGTTTCTGGCATTTGCCAGCTTAACGGCTGGGTCCAGCTTCTCTTTCAGCCGTTGTATAACCAAATCCGGAACCAGATCCTTAACCGAACCACCCAATTGGGCGATCTCCCGGACCAGCCGGGAACTCAGGTAAGAATACTGCTCGGCCGGCATCATGAATACAGTTTCCAGGTCAGGCTGCAATTTGCGGTTCATCAAAGCCATCTGCAACTCATACTCATAATCGCTGATGGCACGAATCCCTCGGAGCACGGCACTGGCCTTGACTTTGGCCGCGTAGTCGACCATGAGACCGTCAAAGGTCTCCACCCGCACATTCTTGAAGTCGGCAGTCATGGCTTCCAGCATGAGCAGCCTCTCGGACAAGTTGAACAGCGGGGCCTTCTCCGCATTGCGCAGAATCGCCACCACCAGCTCATCGAAGATCTTGCTGCCCCGCTCGATCAAATCCAGGTGCCCGTTGGTCGGCGGATCGAAGGAGCCGGGATACATTGCGATGACTTTTTTCAAAAAGCCTCTTTCGCGCATTGCAGCTTTGGTAAAGGAGGATTCTATGCGTACGGCGAAGGCGATGGCAATGCCTGTTCGCCGGGCCTTGATGTTTGGCGTCGCTGAACCTGCCGAAGCTGGTCCATTAGTACAGGTAATCGTCCCGTCAGTTACCCCGTCTTCTGATATAGCACAATGGTGGTAGTTCGTAACTTGTCACGGGGGCGTCTGGAAACTAGCCTGATACTTGATGTCACCAGTCTCTCTGCTGTTCTCCTCTGACGAGGAAACGTCGCGCCGGTTGGTTCAGGCTCTAAGAGAACTCGAGCTCGAGATTGAGCCCTGCCCTGACATCTTTACCGCCGTCGAATGGCTTACCAGCCGAAGCTTTGACGTCATTGTGGCCGACTGGGACAGTGGCCCGGAAGCGGCATTTCTGCTTAAGAATGCTCGTGAACTGAAGTTGAATAAGGCAGCCTTCACCCTGGCCCTCACTAGTGGGAAATCGAACCCTGCGGCTGAAGAAGATGGTCCCGATCTTGTCTTGACCAAACCCCTGGAACCCGATCAGGTGAAGTATGCAGTGCTGAGCAACGATCGTTTTTTAGGTTGCATGAAGGCATGGATCGCGAGGGGCGATTTTGCCCAAACTCAGGGAACCACTCATGCGGTCGCAAAAGTACAGAATGTTGTAAGAGCAGAAAATGTTGAGCGGCGGCCGGTTTCAGAACAGCCCTCCCCAGAGCCACTGGCCGCCCGCTTGCCTGAGCCCTCCCCGGACCCCGGCTACTCCCGTGGCGGCCTTTCCGCGCCACTCCATCTCACATTTGCCACTTTTGACCGGCGATTGTTCCGGTCCCTCGACGAGCAGAATCATCTTGAGCTCGTATCTGGCAAGGTTAAAAGATACCGCCGCCATCGATTCTTCTTGGGAGCTTTTCTGACCGTAGCGTTCCTATCGTTGGGCTACACTTTTGGCCAGCCTTTGCGGGTTCAGAGTGTGTTTGCCAGCGTGGCCACTGCCTATAAAGCTCTTGAAATGAGATCAGCCAAGTTACAGTCGTCTGAAGACGAGACGGACTCGGACTCCGCATTGGCCCAAGCCGCAGCTTCGCGCCGGGCTGGTTTTGGCAGATATCCGTCATCGAGATTACGCGCGGTCCCGCTTCAAACGATGCTCCCGTCAGACGAAGTTCCGGCACCCGCCGAAGAAGTCCTGGACGCCGATGCCCGCTTAAATCAGGATCATTACCCGACGGCCACGTCGCCGATGCTAATCCCGGACAGCTTAAAATTGCCACCGCCGGGGGTGGCTACGGTTCGAACTGTGAGTGTCAAGCGGCCGCCATCTCTACTCAGCCAGATGGAACCGGTAAGCCTGCCCGAAGATTTGTCTCAGGGGCTGTTGTTGCAGAAAGTCGCACCCAGCTATCCAGAGCAAGCTTTGAAAGCCGGTCTGCAAGGCGCCGTAGTTCTGCAGGCTTGGATTGACAAAGACGGCAGCATCCGCGACCTGAAACTCGTGGACGGTTCCCTGCTGCTCGGCCAGGCTGCCGTCAAGGCGGTTAAGCAATGGCGGTACAAACCCTACGTGCGGAACGGTGTAGCCGTCGAAGCTGAGACCTATGTCACAGTGAATTTCAGATTGCCTTAGTGGCTTTCCCTGGCTCTCCGCCACTCCAGTCTTAAGCCACCAGCCCGGTGCCTTGAAAATCATTCAGTTCACAACTTTTTACTTGTTTTTACTCTGGATTGACACATCCATCAGCCTGTTCAACTATGTTTGTTTCCGGGCTGATCGGGTGCGGGCTTGATCCAGTAGCCTCCCGGATCAGGAGATTAATGATGAAGATGAAGCGGCGATGGAACGAGCGAACCCGGTTGATGCTGACCCTGGAGCTCGCCGTAGTGTTGCCCGCCGCTGCCCTGGTCATCCTGAGCGCGTGGCACTTGAACGAAATCCAGCGCGACCGGGGCGTGGAAGCCGCCTTCCAGCGTGATTTCAACCAGGTCCTTGCGATTTCCGAAAAGCAGATCAACGAGAAAGCTGAAGGCATGGCCGATGAGGTGCGCGGCCAATTTGCCGGCCCCGGCAACACTTGCGTGGAAACTCTGGACAGGATTCTTGCAACCCATCCTTACATCGCTCATGTCTTTGTTTACGAGCCCAACGGCGGTTTGACCTTCCGCTCGCAACCGTCCCGGCTCAAGGATCCTGCGTTCCGCACCGAAGCCGACGACCTGTCCTCCATGACCGGCGGATGGTTAAAGATGGAATTCAAGGACGAGGTGAAGAGTTTCGAGGAGAAAGCAAAAGCGGGCCATCGCTACTATTTCTTTGATAACTGGCCGATGAGAGGCGAAAAGCACTTGTACCAATCGGCAGCGATGTTTTTGATGTCCGACGGCCCGAACGGAAACAAGGCGATCGGCGGGATGGTGTTCGATGCTGAATACCTGCGCGATCAGTTCTTTCCCGAAATGCTGGACACCCTGTTGAGCCACCAGGATGAAAAAGGTGAGAGGAACCACGTTGTAATGATGCTGCATGCTAAACACGAAACCACGCCTCTGGTGGCTTCCGCGGGTTGGGATGGCGGCGAACCCGAGGTCGAGCGCAACCTCGAGGGCGCGTTTCCGAACCTGACGCTCGCGATTAAATTGCCGGGGACGACACTGGCTGCCATGGGCCAGCATTTTATCCACCACAGTTTTGTCATCCTCGGCGCCATCTCTCTCTTGCTTGCCGGTGGGATCGTCATGACGCATCGCAACATCTCGCGCGAGATGGCGCTGGCGCGGCTGAAGTCTGATTTTGTGTCGAACGTTTCCCACGAGTTGCGGACGCCACTCTCGCTGATCCGACTCTACGCGGAAACTCTGGAGATGGGAAGACTGAAATCGCCCGACAAATATCAGGAGTACTACAGCATCATCCGTAAAGAGAGCGAGCGGCTCACCGCGCTGATCAATAACATTCTCGATTTTTCGAGGATCGAAGCTGGCCGGAAAGAATACGACTTCCGCCAGACCGATATGCGCGAACTGGTCCGCAACACCCTCGAATCGTATCGCTACCAGATCGAGCAAAGCGGATTTGCTTTCGAGGAAAAGATCGCCGACGACGTGCCGCCGCTCAGCGTTGATCGCGAGGCCATGGCAAGGTCGCTGTTGAATCTGGTGAACAATGCCCTCAAGTATTCGCAGGACCAGAAGTACATCGGTGTGAACCTGTTCCGCGACAACGGTTCGGTGAAGCTCGAGGTGGTCGACCATGGGATCGGCATCCCTCCAGCCGAGCAGCAAAAGATTTTCGACAAGTTTTATCGAGTGGGTGATCCGCTGGTTCACAACACGAAGGGCAGCGGTTTGGGGTTGTCGTTAGTTCGTCACATCGTTCAGGCACATGGTGGAGAGGTTTCGGTGGATAGCGTGCCCGGTCGAGGAAGCAAATTCACCATCAACCTGCCTGTAGCGCTGCGGACGAACGGGCCCAAGGCAGCATTGGCGTAGGCGCGGGAGAGTAAAGGAATGGCGAAGATCCTGATTGTCGAAGACGAGCCGAACATGGTCGCCGGCCTGCGCGACAACTTCGAATTCGAGGGGCATCAGGTCATCACTGCGGGTGACGGCGTGGCTGGCCTGGAGCGCGCAATCGCCGAATCGCCGGACCTGGTCATCCTGGACGTCATGATGCCGAGGATGAGTGGGCTCGACGTTTGCAAGCAGCTTAAGTCGAAACGGCCGTCGATTCCGATCATCATGCTGACTGCCCGCGGACAAGAAGTGGACAAGGTGGTTGGACTTGAGTTGGGTGCCGACGACTACGTTACCAAACCATTTTCCATTCGCGAACTGCTGGCACGGGTGAAGGCCGTACTGCGTCGCGCCAAAGTCGCTCCCAAGGCGGAGGAGAAATATTCCTTCGGCGAGGTTGAAGTGAACTTGCGCAGTTGCCAGGTGTCGCGCAAAGGGCATGCGTTAGATTTCTCGTCGAAGGAGTTTGAACTTTTGAAGTACTTTCTCATTCATCCGGGCGAGACCCTGAGCCGGGACCGGTTGCTCGAGGATGTCTGGGGATACGATCGCTTCCCCACGACGCGCACCGTGGATGCGCATATTGTTCGTCTGCGGCAGAAGGTCGAACCCAAGCCGGAGGAACCTCGATTCATTCTGACCGTACACGGGACGGGTTATAAGTTTGTCGGCTAATGCATTTTTTGGGCGGAGAAGAAAACGTGGAAAAGGTCCTACAGCTTCGAGTCCCGCATCGAGAGAAGGTTGCAGCAGCTCGGGTAGATGACACGCAGCTCATCCGCGGAGCGCAGCTCGGCAATGCCGCCGATTTTGAAGAACTGGTTCGCCAGTACGACCGGGCCGTACTGCGCCTGGCGGTTCATCTCACTGGTTCTCAGGAAGACGGCCAGGACATTTACCAGGAAGCCTTTCTGCGCGCTTACATCAACATCGGCAGCTTCCGGTTTGAGTGCTCGTTCTACACCTGGATCTACCGCATCGTGACCAATCTGTGCCTCGACCATCTGCGGAAGCGATCCTCGCGTTATCGGGACCTTACGACTACGATTTCATCCGATGGTGAGGAAGAACAGGTTTTGGACCGGATTCCCGATCGGCGTGCCGGTTCCAGTCCGGAGCGGAACATGGCCAGCCACGAACTACGAGGCTGCATCGTTCGCGCTCTGCAGAGACTTTCTCCACGCGAGCGAGTTGTGTTCGAGTTGAAGCACTACCACGGATTAAGGCTTCGAACCGTGGCGGGCATTTTGAATACCAGCGAAGGCACGATCAAGAACACTCTGTTCCGCGCCACGCACAAATTGCGGACTCAGCTGGCGGCAGTCAGGTAGCATGGACGTGCTCGGCGCTCTCTGCGCGGGTTTCTCTGCAGTCTCTGCGTTTAAGGTTTTATTAGAAGACGCAAAATCTTAAATCGCAGAGGACGCGGAGAACGGACGCGGAGGGCGCTGAAAAGTACACACCAAGAGCAGACGGTGCCTGTCGCCAACGCTCTGGCTTCCGTTTTTCCCAAAAAGACTCTGCTCCTTCCGTGACTTCAGCACGCAATCGAATATGGTAGATTGAAAATTGCTTGCGGACTTTTTCTTACCCCTTCGAACTGCCTCGATTGCTGCGCTTCGAGCAGTGTGGTTGTGATCTTCCGGTCCAGGCCAGCGTGCTTTTACTCGTCATGCTCGGCACCCTCACCTTCGCCGACACGGATTTGCATTCAGTTCCTCCTCTCCCGACCGAAATAATCGTGCAAAGACTGATGGCGGCAAACGCGCAGCGTTCCCAGATGTTGCGCGGATATCGTGGCAAACGAGTTTACCACCTGGACTATCGGGGAATCTTTGGCAGCCATGATGCGACCATGCAGGTAGAAGCGGTCTACACCGCGCCCAACCGAAAAGACTTCAAGGTCATCTCCGAAGCCGGTTCAAAGTTGCTGATTAACCACGTGCTCTTGAAGCTGCTCAGCAGCGAACAGGAAGCTCAGGAGGAACAGACCCGGAAAGAGCTGGAGATCAGCCCAAAGAACTACGATTTCGCCCTGGCCGGGACGGAACACACCCCAAGCGGGGACTTCTATATTCTGGCCGTTAGTCCGAAGGGTAAGAGTAAATATCTCTACCGGGGAAAATTTTGGGTGGATGCCAGAGATTTCGCGATTGCGCGCATGCAAGGCGAGCCCGCCCAGAACCCATCTCTCTGGGTCAGCCATACTCAAATTGAATATCGGTGGTCCAAGATCGCAGGCTTCTGGCTTCCCGTCCACAACCAGTCCGAGACCCAGGTTCGGATGGGGGGCAAAGCCGTCCTAACCATCGATTACAGCGACTATCAAGTCACAGGCGTAACTCGGTCCGATTCTCATGGTCTCGGGGAAAATCCGATTCTGCCGGACCCGTCCGCGGTTTCCGCCGACCCGCACTAGCGCTCAGGACAAGGAGATTAGGTGTGCTCACTCATCCCAGGAAATAATCACTAGTACATCCGGACGTCCATAGCTTCGGGGAAGACGATAAAATAAGGCCGCTCGCCGCCCAGGTGAGCCGATCCCCCCGCTGTGGGGCTAAACCCACAGCTTCATTCAGTCACAGCAGTGTAATTGACAGCAGGTCCTTGGCGGAGATGTGAAAATGACCCAGGCACGGTCGGCTCCGGTCTTAGCAATTGCTCTTGCGCTAGTTCTGTTCCCTTTCTTGACTACTTCAGGTGATAGTCCATCAGGCAGCTCGCATTGGCGTGTGCGCACTAATAAATCAGGGATGTCTACCAGCCCGGACCTGGTTTCTTCCCCAGCATCGCCTTTATCGAACTTCCATCGCGGAAGACCGGGTACATTCGTGCCACAATTAAAGCGTCCGACGAGCAATCAGATTTTCTTCAATCCTGCGATTTATCCTTCGGGCGGAGTGTACGCCTTTTCTGTCGCAGTGGGCGATTTCAATGGAGACGGGAACGCCGATCTGGCGGTGGCCAATGAATGCCCGGAAATCAATTGCAATACTGGTGCGGTAAGTGTGCTGCTGGGAAACGGGGATGGGACTTTCCAGGCTGCTCAGAGCTACTCCTCCGGGGGCTACGAGGCCTCCGCGATTGCGGTGGGGGATGTGAACAACGATGGGAAAGCCGACCTGATCGTCACCAATGGTTGCCAGAGTCCCACCCAGTGCGCGGACGGAGTTGTCGGCGTTCTATTGGGTAACGGAGACGGGACATTTCAATCTGCGCAGAGCTATTCCTCCGGCGGAGTCGTGGCCTCTTCGGTCGCGATTGCGGATGTGAATCGCGACGGAAACCTTGACCTGGTCGTGACCAATCAGTGCCTGGACAGCACTTGCGCGGGCGGCGGCGTAGGTGTCTTGCTGGGAAATGGCGATGGGACATTTCGGGCGGCACAAAGCTATGCCACAGGAGGTTTGACGGCTGTTTCCGTGGCAATCGGCAATTTCAATGGAGACCGGAAACCCGACCTGGCGGTGGCCAACCAGTGTCAGACCCCTCAAAACTGCGAAGGAAATGTGGGCGTACTCTTAGGAAACGGGGATGGGACGTTTCAAGCCGCGCAGAGCTACCCGTCGGGAGGCTATACCGCCGTTTCCGTGGCAGTCGGCGATTTCAATGGAGACCACAAGACCGATCTGGTGGTGGCCAATCAATGTCAGAGCAGTGGAAACTGCAGTAATGGCAACGTTGGCGTGCTGTTGGGAACAGGCAACGGAACTTTTGCCCCCGCCCAGGACTTCGCGTCCGGCGGAAACAATACGTCTGCGGTTGCTACCGGTGATTTTAACCCAGACGGACGAACAGACCTGGTGCTGACAAATCAGTGCCAGACTCAAGACGATTGCAGTGTGGGCAATGTGAGTGTGCTTCTCGGGAATGGAGATGGAACGTTTCAGGCAGCCCACAATTTCATCTCTGAGGGGGTCTTTGCCTCCTCCGTAGGGGTTGGTGACTGGAATGGAGATCAGAAACTTGATCTGGTTGTGGTCAATCAATGCCAATCCGACAGTAATTGCAGCGGTACTCTCACCGTACTGCTGGGGAACGGCGACGGAACGCTTCAAGCAAGGTCCAACTATGCCTCTGGAGGCTACGATACCGATTCGGTGGCTGCAGGGGATTTGAACAACGACGGGAATCTAGACCTGGTAGTGGCGAATCTCTGCCAGAGCAATAACTGCAAAAATGGGAGCGATGGGGTCGTAAGCGTGCTGCTGAGTAATGGCGACGGGACATTTCAGGCAGCGCATGACTACCCCACGGGAGGGTTTGGGGCTTCCTCGGTGGCGATTGGTGATTTCAATGGCGACGGGAATCCTGATGTAGTCGTGGCCAACCAGTGCAGCGCCAGCAACTGCAAGAGCGGCGGTAGTCTCAGCGTGTTGCTGGGAAATGGCGACGGAACTCTGCAGGCAGCGCAAACCTACTCCTCCGGCGCCTACACCGCCTTATCGGTTGCGATTGCTGATTTCAACAACGACGGAAATCTTGACCTTGCAGTAGCAAATCAGTGCCAAGACAGTAGCTGCGCGAACGGGGCCGTTGGCGTGCTCCTGGGGAACGGGAATGGAACCTTCCAACCCGCACAGGTTCTTGCGTCGGCTGGATACTTCACCAATTCAGTGGCAGTCGGAGACTTCAACGGAGACGGAAACCCCGATCTAGCGCTGGCGAGTCAGTGCCAAGACAGCACTTGCACGAATGGGGGTGTCAGCGTGTTACTGGGCAAGGGCAATGGCACATTTCAGACGGCGCAGGCTTACGGCTCAGGCGGGTCTCAAGCTGATTCTGTCGTAACTGCAGATGTGAATGGAGATGGAAAAGCCGATCTGGTGGTATTGAACCTCTGCCAGAATACGACTGATTGCAGCAACGGCGTTGTGTACTCGCTGATTGGCAGGGGGGATGGGACGTTTCGTGACGGCCACGTATACAATTCCGGAGGCACCAACGCCTACTCCGTGGTTGCAGGCGATTTCAACGGAGACGGCTACATTGATGTCGTGGTATCGAATGGCGACAGCACATGCGTCCTGCTGGGAAACGGCAATGGATCCTTTCAGACGCCGATCCCCTACGTTCCGGGCGGGGTATTTATTTCGACCGGCGATTTCAACGGAGATCACAAACCTGATGTGGCTGTGGCGTCCGGTTCGCTTTCCAGCGTTACTGTTCTGTTGAATGTTGCCCTGGGATATCGCTGGACTACGACCACCACGCTAACTTCTTCCCCGAATCCGTCGGCAGTAAATCAATCTGTGCTTCTCACAGCCACCATCGCGAACCAAATCGGTGGTTCGCCCACCGGGACGGTCAGCTTCAAATCGGGATCGACGACTTTGGGCCAGGGGACGGTAAGTAATGGACAGGCGACGTTGAACTATTCCTTCACTTCGCCAGGCTCGGTTCGGATCATCGCGTCCTATTCCGGGGACTCGAACTTTCTGCCCAGCAATTCGGCGCCGCTGCAGCAGGCCGTAACTAAGGCGTCGACCACCACGAATCTCGCCTCCTCGCCGAACCCATCGCAAGCCGGGCAGACTGTGAAATTCACGGCAAGCGTAACCGGGCAATACGGCGGAACTCCAACGGGTTCGATAACGTTCAGAGATGGACAGACTGTCTTGGCACAAGTGCAACTTAGCAGCGGCGCTGCGCACTATAAAACTTCCACTCTGACTGCGGGAAAGCATCACATTTATGCGAGCTATAGCGGCGACCCGGATTTTCGCGCCAGCCAGGGGCTCGTAATTCAGGTTGTGGAGTGAGTAAAGCCCGCACGTAAGTCCTTTTTTATCAGTAGTCGAAAGAAGTGGTACTCTTAACCTGGCCTCGCCCTGCTGACGCAAGGTTCCGCGGCCCTTAGTTACTAATGGGCGCTATTTTGCCGAAGCAAAGTCTGAGAAATCCGCATCAAAGCAGATATACTGTTAGCACTTCCTAAGGAAGTGACTTCCTT
>DATHPO010000324.1:0-13815 GCA_035483835.1 Terriglobales bacterium | reverse complement strand
ATTTCACTGTGGGAGAATCCCCATTGTGATGAACCTCTCAACAGTCGCGATTTCTTATAGATGCGAATTCACTACCCAACTGATTTTGTTGCAATCTGTTAGCGGACTTGGTCCGAGACGCGCACAAGGGAACAAATAAGGCGGGATGCGTGCACAGGCAAATGAGGAGACGTAGTGGGCGTGACGTTGGAATTGTCCAAATCGAGTCCGAGGACGACTCACAGAGTAAGAGCGCTGGGCTGTTTCATCGTGGTGCTCATCCTCACTGGCCGCGTCTACGCTGCGAAACATCCGGTGCCGCTTGACCCAAAGGCGGACACTTCCACCTGCCTTGCCTGCCATGAGGACAAGACCAAAGGCAAGTCGATCCATTCGGCGATGGCCATGGGCTGCACCAGTTGCCACGAGATTCGGGTGAATAAAGACATCACTCGGGTAAAGCTGATCACGACCACGCCGCTTGCCCTGTGTCTAACCTGCCACACCGACAAAAATGCCGCCGACATAAAAGGTACGGTCCATCCCCCGGCAGTTCGAGACTGCGTAAAGTGTCACGATCCGCACTCCTCGGACTATAAGAATCAGTTGTTGAAGCCGACCTCGGGGGATCAGAAAGAAAACCTCTGCCTGAGCTGCCATACGACCGGGCTGAATGTGCCCGAAAAAGGCAGCCGCCATGCCGCCCTCGACATGGGCTGCGAAACCTGCCACGTTACGCACAAAACGGGGGAGATCGGCAAGGCCGAATTCGATTTTCATCTCACCAAGGCGCCGCCCGCTCTCTGCATAGATTGTCATGACGTCAAGGGCGCAGACCTGCAAAAGGCGCACCAGAATCAGCCGTTCGAAACGTCCAATTGCGTGAGCTGTCACGATCCCCACGCGTCCGCCGCTCCCAAGCTGATGGCAAAATTCACCCATTCGCCATTTGCCGACAAGCAGTGCGAAGTCTGCCACGCCCCGGCCAAGAATGGAAAATTGGTGCTGACGCAGGCCAATGCCAAGGCGCTGTGCGTGACCTGCCATGACGATAAAGCCAAGTTGATCGAGACCGCCAAAGTTCAGCATCCAGGAGCAGCCGGGGACTGCACCGATTGCCACAGCCCACACGCCAGCAGGGAGCCCGGACTTCCCAAAACGAACTCGGTCGATATCTGCCTGGGCTGTCACAGCGATATCGCGGACCAAGTCAAGAAGCCGGTTCACCACCAGCCGGCCTTCCGTCAGGGCTGTGCCACTTGTCATCAGCCTCACGGCGGCGACAACGATCATTTGCTGCGCGCCCAGACGCCGAATGCACTTTGCCTGGAGTGCCACGGACCGGAGAGGCAACCGAAAAAGCTGGAGGGTCAGCCGGTGATCACGATCTTCAACGGAAGGGTGAAACTTCCCGAGGACTATTTCACAAAGAACAAGGTAGTCGTGCTGCCGCTGAAATTCGGCATGGGACATCCTATTGCGGGACATCCCGTCTCTGACTTGCTGGATCCAGCAGATCCAACCAAGGTGAAAACACCAATGAGCTGCCTGACCTGTCACCAGCCGCACTCCTCGGCTCAGCCCGATTTGCTGGTGAAGGATCAGGCCAACAACATGGCATTTTGCTCTACGTGCCACAAGGATTTGAAAACGCGATAGGCGCAGTTAGGAGAAATTTCGATGTCTTCCAATGGACCAAACCCGATGCGCAGGGGTCAGCGATTTCTGGCGTCGCTTGTTCTTTTGAGCCTGGGGCTGGGATCGCCGGTCTCCGTGTTCGGCGGAAAGAAAAAGCCGGCTGACACTACTCCAAAGGCGCCGCCAGTGATTGACTACTCCAACATCGTTTGGCCGAACCCGCCGGCAGTCGCTCGCATTAAGTTCCAGGCGTTTTATGCGGCTGAAAAAATCTCCCAGGTAGACAAGCCCAACACCAAGAAGCAGAACTGGATGGACCGCCTGGCCGGCACACAGCCGGCTACCGAGAATACGAAAGTTCTTTTCCAACTGGCGGAACCTTATGGCATGGCGGTGGATTCAAAAGGCAATCTCTATGTCGCCGACCAGAAGGTGGGCGCTATCTTCATCTTCAACACGGAAACCCGGGAGGTTGAACTCATCAAGAACAAAACCCATGGGCACTTCGTTCGCATCATCGGCTTGGCGATGGACGACAATGACCGCCTCTTTGTCTCCGACCCTGGGTTGCGTCACGTGCTGGTTTTCAACGCCAAACACCTACCCGAAGACGTAATCACTGACGGATTGGTCGAACCGGGTGGGCTGGCCATTGATACCGAAAACCGGCTTCTCTATGTTTCTGACATCGATCAGGATCAGGTTCTGGTTTACGACGCTGACACACTGAAGCTGAAGCGGCGGATCGGCACCGGCGGGCACAAACACGAACTCACCACGCCCGGAGATTTCGCCCGGCCGGCGGGATTGGCGGTCGACCGGGAGGGCAATCTTTACGTGGCTGACGCTCTCAACAACCGCATCGAGATCTTCGATGGCGACGGCAAATTCATCAGTGCGTTTGGCAAAGCCGGCGATGGCCCCGGATACTTTTCGCGGCCCAAGGGAGTTGCCATTGATGGTGATGACCATATCTGGGTGGTCGACGGGATGCAGGATCGTGTGCAGGTCTTCAATCGCGACGCGCAGTTGCTCATTAGTTTTGGCGGTCATGGACTTCTTCCCGGCATGTTTCAGGGGGTGGTCGGCATCACGATCGACAAGGCAAACCGCGTTTTCACCTCGGAGATCTTCCCCGGTCGAGTCCAGCAATTCCGTTACGTGACCGACTCCGAGGCCGATCAGTTACGCAAGCAGAAAGACACATCGCGGGAAAAGAAGGCCGGCATATCCAACAACGAGGTGGTTCCGATCGCGGATCCCGCAATCGAGGCAAAAACTCCTCAAAACAAATAGAGGCACCTCGGCGAAAACGATTCTCAAGCGGCCCAGTTCTCGAGGGTGAATCACAACATCTTTCCAGCTTGAGCCATCATGCTGGACGCAGTATCTGCAGTTTTCTAGTGTTGCGTTTTCTCAAACGCGGGCTCCGGCATCGCGTTGATTCAGTTCCGATTGCGGAATTTGACCAACAGCAAAGAAGGCATTGGCTCTTTTCCCCCAGTAGTGCTCCATTCCCAAGCTGGGACAAAACAGGACAACATTGGACTTAACATATTTGTAATCAGTTGCATACGTCGAATCTACGCACCGCTAGCGACGTCTCTGGCTTCGGTTGGACAGTTGCATAACCGAAGGCAGGGGGCGGCTACGAAGAAGTTGCAGCCCGGGCCTAAGCCTCCAAGGGTTTTAGAGCTTTGCAATTAAACGAGGAGGTCTCATTCTTATGAAAAAGGTAATGTTACTCGCAATCTTCGTACTTGCCGTCACGGGATTGATGATGGCCCAAAACTGGTCGTCAACAGTCGACGTACTCGGTGCGCATAACAATCAGGGCCGCGGCTGCGCGGGCTGCCATGCTCCGCATAGCGGTTCGTTTGGCTCCGGTCACGGCGGCGCCGCAGACGCCGGCAGCTACGCATTATGGGGCCAGGACGCCAGCCCACTGTATGGCCAAACCATCGCATTCGGCGATGGCGGAAGCTTCGTCGAAGTGCTGCCCACCAGCATTACCAGTGGCAGTACAGAAGTCGGCGGCATTCTACTCTGCTTAAGCTGCCACGACGGCAACCTGACCGCTTCCAACATGATGACCAATCAGTCATACGAGCAAAGGATCGGCCTGCTGACCAATACCACCTACGGCAACAAGCCAATTCCGACCCTGCTTGGCAACGATGGCACGACCGCTGGCAACTACACCAACGATCATCCGGTGGGCATAAATGCCAACATCAGCACCACGCAGCCCGGCTTGGTGTGGGCTAACGGGTCATTCACCGTGACCCCGGGAAGTCCTTACGCCCAGTTTGTAGCGAACTACGGTTGGCCAGCCCTGGCACCCGGAAAATATTCCAACCCCTATGGCGTCAACGCCGCCGGTAAACCTTATGTGGCTTGCACCACCTGCCACAATCAGCACGTCATGACCGTTTACACGTCTAGTACCAAGAGCCAGATACAGAATGACGGCGGCGGCAAGTTCTATGCCACATACTTCTTCGTGAACGGCCCCTACAACCCCAACCTTCAAACCTATGCCAGCACGTCGGCACCTTCGACGACACAATTCTGCCGTCAATGCCACTTTGGCGAAGCGAATGAGGCTAACAACACCAACACCATTACGACACAATTCCAGTAAGAGCGGTTTGAACCCACGGGGAGAGATTGATCTCTCCCCGTTTTTCCGAGGTAACGAGCGAGGAATTTATGAGATACGAACTCTCAATCTGGATCCTGCTAGTGGCGGCGGCAGCCGCGGCCCAAGTCGCCTCCCACACTCCAACCATCGTGGGGATGCCGTCCGCGACCGCTTCTCCCGTATCACCGTTGCAGGTGAGCGACAAGCCGGTGGCACGGGTCAATGGGGCGGTGCTGACGGACCGCGATCTACTGCGTGAGATGTTTGCCATCTTTCCATATGCCAAGCAGCACAATGGATTTCCCAAAGCGCAGGAAGCCTCCATCCGTCAGGGTGCGCTCGATATGATCATTTTCGAGGAACTCGTATATCAGGAAGCTGGCCGGCGGAAGTTGACGGTTTCTGTAGCAAGGCTGAACCGCGCTGAGGCTGATTTTCGCAAGCAGTTCAACAGTCCCGATGAATACGAACAATACATGCAGACAGAGATGCACGGTTCCCGCCAGGTGTTGCGCCAGCAGATCCAGCGTTCGCTCCTGATCGAGCAAGTGTTGAAAACTGAGGTGGAAGACAAAGCCACCGTATCGCTGACCGAGGTCAAAGCTTATTACGATAAGAACACAGCACGCTTCGAGCAACCAGAGTCGTTCAGCATACAAAGCATTTCCATTCTTCCTCCCCGAAATAGCAGCGTTACCCCGGAGATGGTGAACGAAAACCGTAACCGCGCGGAAGACGCGCACCGCCAAGCCAAGGCAACGAAGAGCTACGAGGAGTTCGGGCTGCTGGCGGAAAAAATCTCCCAGGACGATTTCCGCGTCAACATGGGCGATCACAAAGCCGTGGGCCGAGACAAATTGCCACCCCAGATCGTGAAGGCAGCGCTGACCATGCAGGCGGGACAGGTAAGCGGCGTGATCCAGATCGAAAACGCGTTCACAATTTTCCGGCTGAACGCGCACAATCCACCCGGAAAGCAGAGCCTGACGGACGTCAAGGCCAGCCTGCAAACGGAATTGCAAAAGCACAAGTATGAACAGTTGCGTTCGAATCTTGCGAAGAGCCTTCGCGCCAAGGCCAAGATCGAAATCGTGTAACGCCCTGCCGCGATGAATAGCGCCGCTGTCTGCCTCAGGCAGACGTTGTTGGCCGCGCGTCACAGGGGCCTGGCTCAAGTCGAGCCCCCCTCTTATCGTCTCCTCTCCGTTTTCGATGGTCCCATTACATCTTGAGTTATTCAGCACGCCGCCCGGGTTATATGGCGCAGCCCAAACTAGGAACCTCGTTCAGGTGCCCGCCATAGAACACATAATGGTCTTTGTTTCAATAGTTTATCTGCTCCCACCACACCGCCGGGAGTGGCACAGAGTGTGCCTTCACTAACTGCATCTGGCCGGATTATTGAGGAGTTCAGGGGTGGAAGGAACTGGCACAATGACGAGGTTAGCGGCGAGCATTGTTCGGCTGCTCCTTGTGATCGTAATGCCGCTGGCCCGGGCCCAATTGCAAGTTGGAGACAACCTCCAGATGAAGGCAGGCGGGTTGCTCACGCTGGGGTACCAGGGAGACTACGGAGACGAGGTCCAATCGAGCCACGGACTGAACTTCGGACTTAACGGCAACGTCTCCGGCTCTTATTACAATCCTAATTTCCTCTCCTTCGACTTCACCCCCTACTACAATCAGTCACAGGCCAATTCCAACTTCCAATCGTTGACCGGCGCCAGCGGATTTACGGGAACAGCCAATCTGTTTACCGGAAGCCATTTCCCAGGATCGGTCAGCTATCGGGACGACTACAACAGCACCGGCACCTTCGGACTCGCAGGTCAACCCGACTTCACCACTCACGGCCACGGTCAGGGGTTCGGCATTGGATGGAGCGCCCTGGTTCCGGGATTGCCTACTCTTTCAGCCAGCTACTCGCAGGGCAGCGGATCCGGAACTGTGTACGGAACCAATCAAGAGACGGGTTCCGATACGAAATTATTCAATGTGAGGTCATCCTACGCGATAGAGGGTTTTCGCCTGAACGGTTTCTACGATCACAACACTCTTCACTCCACGTACCCGGAATTCCTGGCCGGCGAGCAGGAATCGGTATCGGACACCACTGGCCACGATTTTGGTTTTGGCGCGAACCGCAACTTGCCAATCAACGGCTCCTTCTATGTCAACTACACCCGCTCAGAAGCAACTACCGATTTCCAGGGAGAAGCGGACAACACGACCAACTATACGACCAGCACCGAGACTTCCGGTGTCACCTTCCACCCTGTCCAAAAGCTGAGCCTGTTTGCCAACCAGAGCTACACCGACAATCTGTCGGGTTATTTTAACCAGAACCTCATCAATACCGGAACCGTGCAAACACCCTTCAATTTCGGATCAGGCTCAAGATCATTCACGGTGGGTGGAGGCGCTACTTATCAGTTCACCAATTATCTGTCCACGCAAGCACAGGCCACTTATTACGACCAATACTATTTTGACAAGAGTTACACCGGGACTTACATCACTGGCACGGTGAATTATGCGCGCAGGCTCTTCGACATGTTTACCTTCTCCGCGGGCGTAGTGGAGGAGTCCAATGGTCAGGGCAGCAACTCGGTGGGCTTCGTCGGCAACATGAATTATTTTCGCAGGATCAAAGGTTGGGAGACTTCAGGTTCATTCAGTTATGCCCAAAACGTGCAGTCAATCTTAGTCACCTATACATCCTCTTACTACAATTACAATGGCCGGTTGCATCGCCGCTTCGGACATGGCTTGGCGTGGATCGCGAGCTTCAACGGCAGCCACAGCGGTCTGACGAATCAACCGGGCAGCAACAATGACAGCAAGAGCTATTCGACTTCGCTCAGTTCCCGCCGGTTCACCTTGACCGGTAACTATACGCAGGCAAGCGGAAACTCGATTCTCACCAATGCCGGGCTGGTCCCGCTTCCACCGACGCCCGGGGTGCCGGCGAGCGATCTGATCATTTACAACGGGGACAGCTATGGCGGCGGGCTTTCCGCGACGCCTCTGCGCCGGCTCACGCTTTCGGCAACCTACAGCCGCGCCCTCAGTAACACGCTCAGCAACACGACGAATTCGCACAATAACACGGAGATCTTCAACGCGCAGATGCAGTACCATCTCAGGAGAATTGGCCTGCTAGCCGGGTTTACCAGGTTCACTCAGAGCATCAGTGCGGGCGGCGTTCCGCCCGGAACCGCGAATTCGTATTTCATTGGAGTTTCCAGATGGTTCGATTTCTTCTGAGCGAACGATTCGCGGGACAGTTACAGAAGGCTTTTGCTGTTGCCGGTCTTGTCGTGTTGCTGGGCATGCCGGCGGTCGCCGGCAAACCCTCCAAAACGACTGCTGTCCCGCCCACTCCCCCGGATTTGCTGCTGGACGGCGGCCGGAAACTGACGTTTGAGCGCAGTTTCAGTCTGGAGCGCGAGGTGAAGCCGAAGCGTAGCTTCTGGACTCGCGTGGTCGACGTCATCGCCGGCGAACCAGACTTCCACTATCTGGTCAGTCCCTACAGCATCGCAACCGATTCGCACGGACGAGTCATCGTAACCGACCCGGGAGCGCACGGAATTCACATCTTCGACTTCACTGAAAAGAAATATAAGTTTCTCTCCCGCAAGGACAGCGGCAAAGACCCGATGCTGTCGCCGCAATGCGTCGCGGTAGACGCGCAGGACAATATTTATGTGACCGATTCGCAGGCGGGTAAGATTTTCGTCTTTGACGTCAAGGGGAAATACAGGCACGTGATCGGCAGCCTGAAAGGTGGCGAGGGATATTTCAAGCGTCCCACCGGAATCGCGGTCGATTCTGCGGCCCAGCGCATTTACATCACGGACACCCTGCGCAACAAGATTTTTGTAATGGATATGCAGGGCAGCGTGCTGGCGACGATTGGGAAAACCGGTACGGGCGAAGGCGAATTTAATTATCCGACGGAGTTGCGGCTGAACGGTCCTGAATTGTTCGTCGTCGATGCCATGAACTTTCGGGTGCAAGTCCTTGACCGCTCCGGCAGCTTTCATTATGCCATCGGGAAGATCGGAGACTCTGCGGGATCGATGTTCCGACCCAAGGGGATCAGCTTCGATTCCGAAGGACATCTTTATGTCGTAGATGGTCTCTGGGGCGTCGTGCAGGTCTTTGACCGGGAAGGCCGGCTTTTGTATTACTTCGGGCAGCGCGGAAGCGGACTCGGAGATTTCCAACTGCCGACCGGACTGCAAATTGACAACAACGATCGCATCTATGTTGTGGATTCCTTCAATCACCGCATCGAGGTATTTCACTACTACGCAGCCGCAAGAGCAGTTGACGGGGGCAAGCAATGAGGTGGATCTTCGCCTCCGCTTGTGTAGTGGTTCTGGCTCAAAGCCTTGTCACTGCGCAGGTGACCGGAGATGTGATGGGCATGCATAACCTGTCGCCTCCTAGCGGAGCCTCAGTGTATTCGCAGGGAAGCCTCGGCTGCACCTTCTGCCACGCACCCCATAGCGGATTGGGAGGAGCATCTCCGTTATGGAACCAGACGCTGTCGAAGTCGACGTATACTCCGTATTCCAGTTCAACCTACGTCGAGCGAGGCAACACCCAACCCACCCTCGGGGTAACCAGCAGTCTGTGCCTGAGTTGCCACGACGGCACGGTCGCGGTAGGGCAGTCGGCAGCCTATGGCACGCTTCCTGTGACGGGCTCGATGAACAGCATCGATTCCTTTGGGACAAACCTTGGTGGCACCCATCCCTTCAGCCTGATCCTGCCGATGAAGGACGCCTCCAATCTGGTGGCTTCATTAGTTTCGCAGGGCAAGACGGCCGATCCAACCGGGGCCGTGAAATTGATCAACGGGAATATCGAGTGCACCAGTTGTCACAACCCGCACGTGCAGGGCACGGATAAGGTCGCGCAGGATTTCCTGGTCCGCGACAGCTCCAGCGGCCAGATGTGTCTCGCCTGCCACGATCCCAACCGGATCATTCCCGGACAGCCGAACCCGCTTATGGGCTGGGCGAACGGCATACATCAAACGGCAACCAACCAGCCGGCGGCCAATGCGCATGTGGGTTCATACAGCACGGTTGCGCTCAATGCTTGCTCTTCGTGCCACATGGAGCATGACGCAACAGCGCCAGCACGGCTTCTTCGGCCGGCCAACCCGCCAGCACCAGGCACCGATAATGCGACCCAGGATTGCATGACTTGTCACAGTGGCGGAACGCTGCTTGCGCCAGCCGCTCCGAATGTCATGGCTGAGATCGCTAAGATAAGCCATCCCCTGCCTGCGGGAACCAATTTTCACGACGCAGCCGAAACCGCTGTTCTCAACAACAATCGCCACGCCACTTGTGTGGATTGTCACAGCGCTCACGGATCCAATCAAGTGGTCACGTTTGCCGCCCCTCCCGCGATTCGTCCCTCGCAGGCGAACCTGACCGGCATCAGCGCGACGGACGGAGTGACGGTTCTGCTTCCGGCCCTGAACCAGTATGAGAACTGCCTGCGCTGTCACGGTACGAGCGTAGGAAAACAGAGATTGATGATTTACGGATACGCGCCCACGAGATTAGTTTCAGCACCGGATCCCCTGAACGTGATTCCGGAATTCAGTGCGGCCGCAACCTCGAGCCATCCCGTCACGCACGACAGTCTGAGCCCGTTGCCACAGCCCAGTTTGCTCACGAACATGCTGAATCAGAATGGCACGGCAGGGCGCTTGATGGGTGTCCGGATTTTCTGCAGCGATTGCCACAACAGCGATGACAATCGCGAGTTCGGTGGAATCGGCCCGAACGGTCCTCACGGTTCGGTCTACTCGCATATCCTCGAGCACAACTATCAATTCAGCCAAGCTACCGTGCCCGGCGGACAAGTCACGAACCTGTTTCCCAATCCAGACATAAGCCTCAACGGGCCTTACGGCATGTGCGCCAAATGTCATGATCTGAACAAAGTTGAGGCTAACACCAGTTTTACGAAGCACAGCAACCACGTGTCTCAGGATGGCTTCTCCTGTTCCGTCTGCCATACTGCGCACGGCATGGGTTCGGTGGGTTCTGGGGTTTCGGGCGAACGCCTGGTGAATTTTGACATTAACGTGGTGGGGCAAAACAACGGCGCACCAATCTCCTACAACCGCGGCAGCAACACTTGCACTTTGACCTGCCACCAGACCACCCACAATGGCGATGGCTCAATCTCCAGCGCGCAAGCTTCCGGCCAACACGCGAGAAAAAAATAACTCCTCACCTCAGGGACAAAACGCGCCCGCGCGGTGAGGGGAAAGGCCCGATTCGGCCCAGCCTTCTGACAGTCCGTGCCCGCACCAGCCCAGCTCGCGCTCGGATCACTATCAGATGCGATTGTGCCTGCGCACTGCGATGCTGCACCGGCGCCAGCAACTGCGGATCGATTCGCGCCCACCGGGCCAGGGTCCGGGCGTCGAAGCGATCATGCTTCCGTCGACTCTCGCCGATCGAGCGCACGTCGCGCGCATTCGCCACGATTACTTCGTGTCCCAACTCGCTCAACCTCCGGCTCACCCACGGCGAATGCATCCCCGTCTCCAACGCGATCCGGCTCGGCGGCATCTCCCCAAAAGTTTCTCTCATCGCTTGCGGAGTCGTGCCCAGCCTCTGTTCCAGCACTACTTCCCCCGCTTCATCCAACACGCAATACCAGCTCCATCGATCCCCCAGATCCAAACCGATCGTCAGCTTCCGATCTGGAAAATTCTTGCTCTGCCTTGCCCCTACAGTGCTAAACTTTTTCATTGCCGGTCTCCTTTATCTCTTGCGCTTCGAGCGCGTCGATAACTTGGGAGCCTATCGCATCCCGCCGGAGACCGGCCTTCTCGTCCCATCTGATTTCGTCAGTTGAGTCTCGGTTCCGCTTGCCCGCTCATGGTTAAAGACACAGTAGGAATCGCTAAGAGTATTGCCCATTTATTGGAAGTTCATGAGCGACCAGCGGATTGAGCCTGGCACTGCACCGGCGGGTACACCGAACGGCTTGCGCTACTGTGGTAGCCCGACGCGCCGCAGGAGGTCAGCAAAGCGGGGGTCTGAGCGGAGACCATCCAGACGCGCGTCCGTAGTCAGATAAACCGGCATGTAATACGAATGTTCCTCGTAAGCTCGATTGAGCCACGCGACTGCCCGGTCCTTTTCTCCGAGGCCCGCATAAATGACAGCAAAATCGTATGGCGCAACGTAGCTGTGCACCGACAATTCTTTCAAATGATCCAGCACTCTTTGTGCTTCGGTTCTGTCTCCCGTCAATGCATAGGCGTGTCCCAGGCCTGACCAAATTTCGGGATTCTCTTTCTCCAGTTCGAGTGCGCGCTGAAACTCAGCAATCGCTTCCGGCAGTCTTCCTTTATGTTCATAAGCCCGGCCCAGGAAACAGGGAGCAAACCAGAAACTCGGATCAAGTTCCTTAGCACTACGCAGTTGCTCGATCGCCGGGTCCCACTGGCGCGTAAAGACCAAAGCCGATCCGACAATAAAGTTCGCCAACGAGGAGAATGGATCGAGTTGCTGAGATCGCTTAGCTTCCGCAACTGCCTCCTCCTTTCGTCCCATCGGTGCCAGAAACCAGGAGTAATATCCGTGAGCTTCCGAGTCGTCGGGATTCAACTCTATGGCCCTTTTGAACTCTCGTTCCGCTGCGGTCCAGTCCCACTCGTACCAGTGGGCGACAATTGCGCGTGAAACGTGCGCGTCAGCATCACCCTCGTCGATCGCCAATGCCTTGTTAGCGGCGTCTCTGGCTTTCGGTCCTGCTTCGTTGGGAGGTAGGAACCAATCGTCCTGATTAATGTAGTTGTAGGCCAAACCGTTATATGCGAAACCATAGTTCGGATCGAAGGCGATGGCCTGATTGAAGTAATCGATGCCTTTACCAAACCCGTCTTTGGTAAATTTATTCGTATAATACTTACCCTTGAGATAAAGCTGATAGGCCCCGGGATTATCCGTTGAGCCTTTCGTCAGCTTTTGCTGATCCGCCGCCGAGAGTTCCGAGCGCAACCGCTGAGATACTTCTCTCGCGATGTCGGTTTGCACTGCGAGGAGATCGGCCACCTTGCGGTTGTATTGCTCGCCCCATAACTGCTTGCCGTCACGAACGTTGTCGAGTTCGACGCCAATGGTAAGATCATCTCCTCGCAGCGACACGCGGCCCGAGAGTACGGATTGCACGCCAAGTGCGTCGCCGACCTTTTGGACATCCATCGACTTCCCCTTGTAATGGGACGCAACACTATGGGGAGTCACCTTCAGACCGGGCAACCGCGCTAAGCTGTTGTTGATACTTTCTGTGATCCCATCCGAAATGTAGTCTGCGTCGGGATCGTTGCTCCGATTATCCAGAGGGAGAACGGCGACGGAATCAATCCCGCCCGTCTTGGACGTTTTCAGATAGATGCCGACTCCGGCGGAAGCGAGAACAAGCAGACTGATGGCAATGGTCAAAGGGACGATGTGCCGCTTGATTCCGGAGGTGTCACGGGTAGGCGCTCCTTCGAGCGCGCTCTTTCCTGCGGGAAGCCCACCCGCGCGGGCTGCGGGCGCAGCTGCCGTCAGTGCCACGGCTTCCCGCTCTTCGAGATCCGTCGCCACGACAGCGTGCTGGTGGGATTCCGTATCCCGCTTCAGTCGCTTTAGATCGGAACAAATCTCCGAGGCGTGCTGGTAGCGCAGATTGCGGTCTTTTTCCAGAGCCTTGTTGATGATCCTTTCCAGTTCGAGCGGCAGATCGGGATTCAAGCGCACTGGAGCGACTGGAGCACGGTTCAGAATGGCCTCGAAAAGAGTTGCGGTGCTCTCTCCACGAAAGGGTAAAGCTCCGGTCGCCATCTCATATAACACCGCACCGAACGAGAACAGATCGGTGCGGGCATCCAACTCCTTTGCCCGCGCCTGTTCCGGTGACATGTAAGCGACCGTTCCCATCGCCGTTCCTGGACTGGTCAGATTTATTGTTTCGATATCGGAGGCCGTTTGCGTCTCCTGTGCGGCAATCTGGGTGCCAGTACCGCGCGGAAGAGTAACCTTGGCCAGACCGAAGTCGAGAATCTTAGCGTGTCCCCGCTTGGTGACAAAAATATTCGCAGGCTTGATGTCGCGGTGGATGATTCCTTCAGAGTGCGCAGCATCGAGCGCATCGGCGATCTCAATCGCTAAACTGAGCAAGACTTCCATCTCGATCGGTTTTTCGCCGATGCGATGTTTCAGCGTCATGCCGTCCAGAAACTCCATGACGATGAATGGATGGCTCTCTTGCTGCCCGATTTCATAGATCGTCGAGATATTGGGATGGTTAAGAGCCGACGCTGCGTGTGCCTCTCGCTGGAAGCGAGCCAAGGCTTGGGCGCCTTTGGCGACCTCTTCGGGCAGAAACTTCAGGGCAACAAATCGGTGGAGGGTTAGGTCCTCGGCCTTGTAGACCACACCCATCCCGCCGCCGCCAAGCTTCTCTGAGACACGATAGTGCGAGATGGTTTGCCCGCTCGTGGGATGGGCTTCAGCCAC
>DATHPO010000323.1:0-6565 GCA_035483835.1 Terriglobales bacterium | reverse complement strand
CTGCCAAAGAGGTCCGCACCTCGCAAGAAAGCACATCCCTTGGAAATGCGGTCGAGATCGGACAAGGACAGGATCTGATGTGGCCGGCGCAGAGAGTATACGAAGAGGCCACCAATAACATGGAAGCAGCGGCCGAGATTTTTGAAAGTGAGGGAGTACCTGAGGGTGTCGTAACTGATTGTGCGAGCCTTGCGGGGAAATTTCTTTGGGCCAAGGTATCCGGGAACAAAGTCTGCTCTCCTACGATGGGTTGCTGGCTGTCGGTCAACTAGTGACTAGTCTGCGCGTCGAGGATCAACTTCACAAGATGACCGAATTGTGCCCGGTTCAGACTGGCTGGCGACGCTCGGTTCGCAATTTCCGTAATGGTTTTGGCATCCTTGACCGGAGGATCGTTGTCCGTGCGATGCACGATGACCATGTCCAGGGTTGGAATAATGAAAATGTAATGAGCACCATTTCCCCGCGCGGAATAGATTCCGGGAAGCGAGACTTCCGGGAAATGCACACCGCCGTAATCCACCCACCAGAGATACTCGTAACCGCCGTGATCCGCGCCGTCGGACTTCACCATCTCATTGGCGTGACTACTTTTTTCGATCCAGGCTTCGGGCACGATCTGTTTGTCGTTCCAGCGGCCGTGACGCAGATAGAGCAAGCCGAAACGCGCCATATCGCGCGCAGTAATCTCAAAGTGGTAAGCGGGATGAATGGAGAGTGGACCGCCGAAATAGAAGACGTCGCTCGGCTGGAAATCCTCCATGCCAATCGGCTTGGCTATGCGTTGATAAAAAGCGTCGCCGATCTTCATACCAGTCCTTTTTTCAAAGATCGTCCCCAGGACATTAAAATCCCAATTGTTGTAGTACCAGAACGTGCCCGGCGCGTGACTCCCGCGGGGTGGCCGGCTCTTCTGCATGGACTCAGTTTCGAAATCTACCTTGTGGTACACGCCCGACCGTGCGCGCAGCAGATCCACAACGCGCGCCTGCTTCTCTTCTTTCGTGAGCGGGTCGGGCGAATCGTCGATGCCCAACTGCTCAAGCGTCTGGTTGATGTCAATCACACCTTCAGCGGAATAAATTCCGTAAAGAGCGCTCAGTAGGCTCTTTCGGATGGAATAGCAGTCAATCTTTTTGTCGAAATCTCCCCACTGATCAACGACTACACCGCCCTGGACGACCATCACCGCGGAAGTGTGAATCGAGTCCGCATTGGCATAGGCTTGCGCCGCGGCAAGTTTCCCTGCGGACCATTTGGCCTTTTCGGATGAAGAGAGGGGCTGCCAGGACTTCCCAGGGAAGGTCTCTTCCGATTTGCTTTGCACTAACCCTGATTGCCTGCCTGCGTCGGCAAACAGAACAATCGAAAGACAACAGAAAAGACAGATGAGAGAACGAGCGGGAGAATGCCGCATGTCGTGAACTTATATCACGGGTGTTGGGCCCTCACAAGCGAGGCACTTGGTCCCGGCATATGCTGCTCTCGAGCTTCGTCCATTGAGTTGCGGTCGGATGACGAGCTACACGGAAGTTATTTGCCGGATTCCAGCTTCGTAGCCGATCTTGCCGCTTCGGCGCGACGAACGAGATTAGGGGACTTCATCCGATGACAATGTTCTTCAAAGTTCGGGCGAGGTCCTTTCCAACGAAGATCTTCGACGGTATTAAAGACCGGCACATCCAGTCGGAGGGTGGCAAGCCTGCGAAACAGCAAGGCGTCGTTCCATGAATTGATCAGCGATTCGGATAGGCGGCGGGCCTTGCGGATCGACGGATGCCATTGCCGCCAATCCTTCGGAATGTCTTCAAGGTGGCGGTACTGAGATAAGGTAAGAGCCGCTGCTTTTGGGCCCCACCCAGACACACCTGGGAATCCATCCGCGCTGTCGCCGACCACAGCCAAGTAGTCCGGAATTGATTGTGGCATTACGCCGAACTTAGCTACAACGCCGGCTTCATCGCGCAACACGTCGCGCCTGCGGTCCAGTTGAACGACTCGTGGGCCCACAACACACTGACTCAGATCTTTGTCCGGCGTACAAATGAACACCTGCCCGACACGCTCATCTTGCGCTGCTTTGCCAGCAGCAGATGCGAGGGCATCATCAGCCTCGAAGTAGACCATTGCCCAGACCACCACTCCCATTGCTTCCAGCACTTTCTCGAGAATCGGGAACTGCGAGAGCAACTCCGGGGGCACGCCTTCGCTGGTCTTGTATCCGGGATAGAGGTCGTTCCGAAAAGACTCGACGACATGATCCGTTGCAACCCCGATGTGGGTTGCACCGTGCTCGATCATGGACAAAACGGAAGTGAGGACACCACGCACAGCGCCGATCTCCTGGCCGCTCACATCTGCGGCAGCGGGCACGGCGAAAAAATGCCGGAACAATTCATAGGTGCCGTCAATCAAGTGCACGTTCATGTGGCTGCGGTCCGCTCCGCACGCGATCTTATACGATCCACTGAGGGATTCGGGGGACTCTTCTCGTGCTACGAATCCGAAATAATCAGACAGTTTCCCATTTCCGGTTTGCCGACCATCCGCCCCGGAATAGTCGAAAGTAGTGAGCTTAGCTATTCTAGGTTACCCTTCGCAGCCGGGTAATGCCCGAGAGGACGGGAAGCAGGTCTCTTACCGCGCAATCACGTCGACACTGTCTTGGAGTATGTCAAGAGATCCGAATCAGACTCCGGAGTCCGGCGGAAGTTCCGCAGAGATCTAGAAGCTGCCAAAGAAGTTCAACAGGCCTTTTTCCCTGAGCAGACCATGTTGATTCCCAGCGTCTCCCGCGAAACCTCGTACCAACCGGCCAGAGGAATCGGAGGGGACGATTACGATTTACTTGCTTTGCAGCGAGGTCGTTGGGGGATTGCCATCGGCGACGTATCCGGAAAAGGAATTGGGGCCGCTCTGATTATGGCCAGTCTCCAGGCCGCTCTCAAATTCCAGGCATTGCAACCGCATTTGAAACTTTCGACGCTGATTGGTGATGGCGACCGGTTTGTTTATGGATCCTCGCCGACCAACATTTTCGCGACACTTTTCTGTGCAGAGTATGAGCCGGCCAAACGCCTATTGCATTACGTTAATGCGGGCCACAATCCCCCGCTCGCCCTTCGTCCGAAAAAGGGATCATGCGAAATCTTCCAACTGCCCACCACCGGCATCCCACTGGGGATTTCCGCCGACTCTCAGTTCGCTTCCACGACTTTTCAGTTCGAGATTGATGATGTCCTCGTTGCCTACACCGATGGAATCACGGAGGCGGAAAACCGCCAACAAGAACCCTGGGGTCAGCAAAGACTAGAAGCTCTCCTAAAGTCCTGCAGCCGCAAGGATCCGAAAGAGATCATCAATGCGATTTTGGAACAAGTGCCCACATTCGCGAGCGGGCAGGCGCTACACGACGATACGACCCTGCTGGTGATGAGGGTGGAGGCGGGCTGCGACGATTGAGCCTCGTTTTGGTGGCCACACTCAGGGAGCACCTTGTCCCCAAGCCAACACTCTTGGCTTCCGGCTCGCTCGAGTGAATTAGTAGGTGATGCGCCAGCGCCGAGACCTGATCAATCTTCCAGGTTCGAACCTAGCCGATTGGCGGATGTAGAAGCCAACGCCTCTGAGAGATCTTGTGGCTGGAGGATTCAATATGTCTAAGGAACTTATCGAGTTTTCAAACGCATTGGCGCAAGTGACGGAACGCGCCTCCGCTATCGTTGTGGCAGTCCACACGGAAACACGCGGATCTTCTAGCGGAATCGTGTGGCGCCCCGGAGTGATCGTCACATCCGAACACGCGCTACGCCACGATGAAGAAATCCAGTTAACGCTGCCGATTGGGCGCGTCGTTCCAGCAACCCTGGTGGGCCGCGACCCCTCAACAGATATCGCCGTCCTGAAATGTTCTGAGGCCGATACTGCGGTGGCACTTTTTGGCGATGTGTCCGCGTTGAAGCCGGGCACCCTTACCCTCGTAGTGGGCCGCACTCGTGCGAGCGGCCCGGTAGCCGCCCTCGGAGTTGTCAGCCTCTTAGCATCGGACCGGCGCACGTGGACGGGAGCGTCGCTCACTCCGTATATCCGACTCGACATTGGCCTGCAACCCACAGCCATCGGCGGCGCGGTAATCGACGCGAGTGGTAACCTAGTCGGTTTGGCGACTCCGCGCTTCGCGCGTTTCGGCGCGATTGCAGTTCCAGCTTCAACCATAAACAAAATCTCCGACACTCTTCTGAAACAAGGTCGAATTCCTCGCGGATATCTCGGAGTCGGCTTGCAACCGGTGCGCTTGCCGAATAGTCTCCGTGAGATGTTGCAGCGGAACGAGAAGACCGCCGCGATTGCACTGGAGGTGCATCCTGGCGGCCCCGCAGACAAGGCTGGAATTGTCATCGGGGATATTCTGGTTTCGCTCGGCGGCCAATCTATCACTCGACTTGAGGATGTACAGTCTCTACTGGCCGGGGACGCGATCGGCAAAACGCTCCCGCTGAAATTCATTCGAGGGGGCGCCGTTCAGGACGGGAACATCGTAGTAGCGGAACGCCCACATGGGGGAGAATAAAACGTGGTGACAGGATTAGGCGAAATCGCAGAGAAACTCCGCCGCTCTACCGTGGTCGTTCAGTCAGGAGCCCGCGGAAATGGCTCGGGCGTGATCTGGTCGAGCGACGGCAGCATCATCACCAATGCTCACGTGGCCCGAGGCAAGCAGGTTAAAGTTCAACTCTGGGACGGGCGCGAGTTTTGCGCCTCGATTGCGTCGCGCGATGCTCGTCTGGACGTTGCTCTCCTTCACATCGGCGCGTCGAACCTCGCGTCGGTCTCTGTTGCTGACTCATCGCAGATTCGCCCCGGAGAACTCGCCGTTGCTATCGGCAATCCGTTAGGTTTCGTCGGTGCCCTCACGACTGGTGTGATTCATACAGTTGGCCCGCTCCGCGGGCTCGGCTCACAATCATGGGTGCAGGCCGATGTTCGCTTGGCACCTGGCAATTCGGGCGGCCCACTTGCCGACGCACGTGGCTGTCTGATCGGAATTAACACAATGATCGCGGGTCGTCTCGCGCTCGCTATTCCGAGTAACGTGGTTCGAGATTTTCTTTCTACTGGTCCATCCGACGCCTGGCTTGGTGTGACGGTTCATCCTGTGCGAATTCCTCGACGCAATGCCGTTGGGGTCAGCGTGCCAGCGTTTGGCTTGCTGCTCTGCGAAGTGGAGCCGCATAGTCCGGCTTCCTCTGCCTCTCTCTTACCAGGCGACATTTTACTGGGTACCGAGGAAGAAATCTTCGCATCGCTCGGTGACCTCGCAAAAATTCTCCAAGGAAGCGGCCCTCGACTCTTACGGCTCGAATTTCTGCGCGGAGATTACTCGCTCGTTCGCCGCGTAACCGTTCAACTGGGCGTCCAGCGATCGTCGAGGGATTCCGTGGCAGCGTGATCCGCGTGTTCATCGTCGCTGCTTCACCGCTCACTCGGACGGGACTGCAAAGTGTCATCAGGTCACGAAATGTGGAAGTAGTCGGCAGCGTCGCCAATTTCGAGTCTCTTGTAGATCGATGGTCAGAGGTGGAAGCGGACATCGTGCTCGTTGAGGCTTCCGGCGAGCAGTCCGAAACGGTGATTGATTCTCTCACTGCGTCCCGGCTTGCTTCCGAAGCTACCTTCATGCTCCTTTCAGAACTTTCTGAGCCCAGATGGATCTCTGAAGTCCTGAGGGCGCGCGTCCGGGCTGTACTGCCAAGCGATATATCACCAGAACAACTCATCGCCGCACTCGAAGCCGCGGCGGCGGGACTCATTGTTATGCATCCTACCGAAGTTGACACCATGTTTCCGGCGGCCGAGCCATCATCGCGTCCACTTGCAGATCTCGCCGAGGAGCTTACGCCTCGCGAGAGTGAAGTACTTCAAATGCTGGCTAATGGCTTGGCCAATAAAGAAATCGCCGCGCGGCTTTCGATTTCGGAGCACACCGTCAAATTTCATGTGGCGTCAATTCTTGGCAAGCTCGGTGCTGGAAGCCGCACCGAAGCTGTCTCTCTCGGCATTCGACGCGGCATCGTTCTCCTCTAACTTCCATCAGTTTACTAGGCTGAAAAACGGGTGATCCGAACTGAGTCAATTACCCACTTGTTTTGGTCGTCGTTAATTTTGAGCCGAGAACGGATGTGCCGTGTTCTCCTAAACAAAATGATAGCCGAGCTTTTCGGTGTCGATCTGACATGACTCGCTCAACCGAGAGGTGTTGTTGTGGAGCAGCTTTGGAGCAAGAAGAGGGGTATGGCTCTCGTGGATTCGTCGTATTAAGCGCAGCCTGAACAACGACTTGGATCTAATTCCCCCACTCGCTTTGCAAGCAGGGGGTCACCGGTTCGATCCCGGTCACGTCCACCAACCTCCCAGGCCCGCCGGAGAGGCCCGTTTCATCCCGCCGTTGCAATCTACATTGTATCTAGATAATATCTAGAAATGCTCCGCTTCGAGTGGGATGAGAAGAGAAATAGGAGCAATCGGAGAAAGCATGGGGTGTGGTTTGAAAAAGCTCAGAGCGCCT
>DATHPO010000322.1:0-7258 GCA_035483835.1 Terriglobales bacterium | reverse complement strand
AAGTGGCGCGCCCGGAGAGAGTCGAACTCCCGACCTTTTGGTTCGTAGCCAAACGCTCTATCCAGCTGAGCTACGGGCGCGCCGATACTACGCGCGGAGTCCAAATAGATTACGATACACGGCCCGCGACTTCAACTGCGTACATGCGCGTCTCTGCCTGTCTTGCTCTTTGCCGTCTGCTCTTTGCCTTTGCCGTCTGCCCTTTGCCTCTCAGCCTTAATCTTTCAGTCGAAGAAGCACGCGCCGCCATTGACAGGATTGTTCACGCCATTGTCACGCCCGCGTAACAATCGCGCAGTACCGTCTCCCGCTTCGCACAGAAATCTGGTCAATAGGGGTGTTGAATGGCGGCAGGCACGTCAGCTTTAGATAGCAAAATGACCGTGAGCGCGCCGGCCAAGATTGGCATGGCAATTTTCGGCGTGGCCCTGGTCATAGGTTTGGTCTACGCCGGGACCCATTTGCTTCGCGACCTCGCAGACGTTCATCCCAGCAGTGCGTTGCCTTTTATCCTTCTGGGCATAGCGCTACTCACGGCCCTGGGATTTGAATTCGTCAACGGATTCCACGACACGGCGAACGCTGTAGCCACCGTTATTTACACTCACACCTTGGAGCCTCACGTCGCTGTGGTCTGGTCCGGAATGTGGAATTTCCTCGGCGTGCTGGCTTCGAGCGGCGCGGTCGCCTTCGGAATCATCTCCCTGCTCCCTGTTGAATTAATTCTCCAGGTAGGAGGCAAGGCCGGTTTCGCGATGGTTTTCGCACTCCTGATCGCCGCCATCATCTGGAATCTCGGCACTTGGTGGTTCGGACTTCCCGCGTCCAGTTCGCACACTCTCATCGGTTCCATCATTGGAGTGGGCATTGCGAATCAATTGATGTCTGTGAAGACCGGTACGAGCGGCGTGGATTGGGGACAGGCGACGAACATCGGAAAGTCTCTGCTTCTTTCTCCTCTAGTCGGATTCGTTTTTGCGGCTCTCTTGCTCATCGTCTGCAAGAAATTGATCCCCAACAAACATTTGTACGAAGCTCCCAAAGGAACAACGCCGCCACCGTTTTGGATCCGCGTCCTGCTGCTCCTCACCTGCACCGGTGTCAGTTTCTTCCACGGATCCAACGACGGCCAAAAAGGCATGGGCTTAATCATGTTGATTCTCATCGGCACCGTGCCCACGGCCTATGCCGTCAACCATGCCGTTAATATGCAGCAGACTCAGGATTTTGTCGCGGTATCCACTCAAACGGCTAACATGCTCGATCACTATGTTTCGCCCAATGCCGTTATCGGCGACGCCCGCGACGATTTGACCGACTACATTCGCACGAAACAGTTCACGCCAAATACCATGCTCGCGCTGCGCGAAACCGTAAATGGTATCGGCACGGAAATGTCCCTCTACAAGGAACTTAAATCCGTTCCCCAGGACAAGGTTCGCAACTTTAGGAATGACATGTATGTCGTCAGCGAAGCTCTGCGCTTGATGAACAAAACGCATCAACCTGCATTTTCGCCAGCCGATGCCGCCATCCTCGCCAATTACAAAAAGCATATCGACAACGCCACGAAGTTTATTCCCACCTGGGTGAAAGTAGCGGTGGCCCTGGCGCTTGGTATGGGAACCATGATCGGCTGGAAACGCATCGTCATTACGGTCGGCGAAAAAATCGGAAAGGATCACCTCACCTACGGTCAAGGTGCGGCGGCGGAAATTACCGCCATGGCCACGATTGGCGCAGCGGACTGGTTCGGATTACCTGTCAGTACCACGCACGTGCTTTCTTCGGGAGTTGCCGGAACCATGGCGGCAAATCATTCGGGATTGCAGATGAGCACGATTCGCAATCTCGCCTTGGCATGGGTGCTGACTTTGCCGGCGTCCATCTGTCTGGCGGCAACTCTTTTTTGGGCATTCAGCAAGATTGGCTAGAACGAACAACAATGAGCGGGTCTGTGCCATTCAATTGACGCTCTTCGCTTTAACTCAAAATATTGTGCGAGTGGGCTCCAGCCCGTCGGCACTCAATCGGAGTATTCTGTTGCGTTTCTTCAGTGATGCGGAACCGGTGCGTTTGCCATCATTCATAGTGTCAAGATTTGTCCTGGCGATATTGGTTTGTCTCTGTCTTTCGCACACGTGCACCGGCCTGCGCGCGCAGGGCTTGCCAACTAACACGTGTCCCCGCCCCGCCATCGGAAGTTCCGTCCCGGAACCCGAAGACCTGCGCAGCCAAAACGGAGTTCTCAAGGTTGATTTGACTGTTCGCAACTACACCGATGTAAACGGCGCCATGCGCTACTGCTACCTCACTGCCGACGGCAGCGAATCCCCCACACTGCGTCTAGGCGCGGGCGACCTGCTGATTGTAAATTTGAAGAACGATCTAAAGGATCCCGAGCACGCCGCGGGACCCACCAACCATCATCACAGTGTTGCAGAAAAAAGCACGAATCCGTGCGCCAGCGCGTCCATGGCCATAACCTCGACCAATCTTCACTTCCATGGCTTAACCGTGCCCGCGATTTGCCATCAGGATGATGTGCTGAAGACCTCGCTTCAACCCGGAGACCCGCCATTCGAATATCGTTTTTATATCCCAGCCAATGAGCCCCCCGGATTATATTGGTACCACCCTCATATCCACGGCTTCAGCAAAGTCCAGGTCTTGGGCGGACTGTCGGGAGCAGTGATCATCGAAGGAATTGAGCGGGCCAACAAGGAAGTGGCAGGGCTTCCCGAACGTGTTCTGATTATTCGCGATCAGGATTTGCTCAACCCGAACGCGCCGCCGGCGAAATCTGAGCCAGTTATCCCGAAGATGCTGATTGACCACGACGGCGATGCCGCCAACAACGGCACTGGCTTTGGCAGGCCCGCGAAGGATCTTTCAATCAATTACGTGCCAGTTCCCTATCCTGACTACCCGCCTGCCGCCATTCAAATGAAGCCGGGGGAACGGCAATTCTGGCGCGTATTGAACGCCTCAGCCATTACCTATCTGAATCTGGAGGTTCTATACAAATTCAAGCCCCAGCAATTAGGAATTGTCGCTCTCGACGGAGTCCCGCTCAACGCCAACGGTACGTCGGGAGATTTTATTGACTGGCAGAGCCATATCGGGGTGCCTCCGGGAGGGCGCGTCGAATTCATCGTTACGGGGCCGCCGCCCGGCTTACCAGGACTTCTGGTGACGCGCACAGTTGACACCGGAGTCGGTGGAGAGAACGATCCCAATCGCATGATTGCCACGATCACAGCGTCGAACGACGCGCCCGAACCTCGTTCGAAGCTCTCCTGGTCGGCAGAGCCCCTGCCTCCGCCAAGTCTTCCGTGGCTGGGAAGCGTGCCGCCCGTGCGCACCAGAAGACTTTATTTCTCAGAACAATTGCTCGACCCGAACGATCCCAATAGCGCCACTACTTTCTATCTGACCGTGGATGGTCAGACTCCCAAGCCTTTCGATCCGGCTTCGGATGTGCCTGACATCGTGGTGAAGCAAGGAGATGTGGAAGATTGGATCATCGAAAATCGTTCCACCGAACTTCATGCGTTCCACATCCATCAACTACATTTTTTGATGACGGCTTGGAGGGACGTGCCCGTAAACGAACCATTTCTGCGCGACACGGTCAACGTGCCTTACCACGACGGAAGAACTCTCGAATACCCGAGCGTCACATTGCGCATGGATTTTCGCGATCCCAACGCGGTGGGCACGTTCGTTTATCACTGCCATCTTCTCGAGCACGAAGATGGAGGAATGATGGGAACGATCCGCGTGCTGCCCGCGGATACGACGCAACCAGCAGAATCAGATAGTCCCGGCACTTCGCGTACTCGCCGCTCGCCGACTCACACGGCCAGTACGAATTGACTCCGGAATTTTCCTTGGCGGTGCCTACATCCGCAGCACCGCGATGACGTGTCTCTGCGCCGCAGGCCTGACGCCGCATTCTCGCGCCAACTTCCTGTTGGCTCCAACTGTCTTTATTCTTCCATTAACAAAACCCAAATGCTGCTGCAACACACCGCGACTATTACTCTCAAGCCCAGTTCACGGCAGTTTTTGAAAAAACCAGGAGGGTGAATGTCCTTTAAGCACGTTGCATCAAAGACACTGCATTGCCTGCGCATCGGGCTCGCGTCCGTTGCACTTTTCCAGTTCACAATCGGCGCTTCTCTAGCCAGCGCAGCCACACCGCAAACCAGCGATGAGGCGGCTACTGTTACTACCACATCGCCCATTAAACACGTAATCGTAATCATCGGCGAAAACCGCTCCTTCGACCACGTCTTCGCCACTTATCAACCAAACCGTGGTCAAAAGATCTGGAACCTGCTGTCGGAAGGAATCATCAAGGCGGATGGCACTCCGGGCCCCAACTTCCACACAGCACAACAGATTGCAGCAGCGGATAAGGGTGCGACCGCTTCCGACACGTTTCTGCTGAGCCCACCCAAGACTCTGTTCCCCGGCAACATCCTTCCAGCTCCGCTGGTCGGTGGCGCTAAAGACTCTTACATTGCAGGCGACAGCTTGACGCTCGCGGAGGCATCTGAAAACGGGTTGCCCTCAGATTATTACGAATTTCTAATCTCCGGAGGTACCGGCCTCACTTCGAAAACTCCGGACACGCGAATAACCAATGTCCATGCTCTTCCCGCCGGTCCGTTCCAGCTCACGAATGACAATCTGTTCACCTACAACTCCTACGCGGCGAGCCCGGTCCACCGCTTTTATCAAATGTGGCAGCAGTTGAACTGCTCCGCGGAAACCGCGAGTACGGCGAATCCTTCGGGCTGCAACGAGAAGCTGTTTTCGTGGGTGGAAGTCACGGTTGGCGCAGGTACCAACGGTCTGGCACAACCGTCGAACTTCAGTACCCAATACTCGCCCGCTGCAACAACGACTGGTGAAGGTTCCACGGCGCTTGGGTTTTACAACGTCCAGAAAGGCGATGCTCCTTACTTCAAGAGCCTCGCGGACACCTACGCGATGAGCGACAACTTCCACCAGTCCGTGAATGGCGGCACTGGCGCCAACCACATCATGCTTGGCCACGGTGATGCGATTTTCTTCAGCGACGGTCACGGTAACGCCAAGGTGCCACCTCACAATGTGGAAGTGGATCCGGGAACGGCCAACGCTGGAATCGTGGACGAGGTCGAAAATCCCAATCCAGCTATCGGCACGAACAACTGGTACACCGAGGATGGTTACGGCGGCGGTTCGTTTGGTTCTCCGTCGTTCGGCGGCGGCTCTTACAGCGATTGCTCAGACACAACGCAGCCGGGAGTCGCTCCCATCGTAAATTACCTCAAGTCACTCCCGCGCCCCGTTGATCCTCGTTGCGAAGCAGGCCACTACTACTTGCTCAACAACTACAATCCCGGCTACTTCGGCAACGGAAACAACGCGTACACCGACACGAACGCCAACAACACCGTATTCACGATTCCGCCTTCCACGGTCCGGAGCATTGGCGATGACCTCAACACCAAGCAGATTTCGTGGAAGTATTACGGCGACCAGTGGAACAACTACGTGCCCGATCCGTATCAGTTGAACTACGGCGCGATCGGGGCCAAGACCGACGAGTACTGCAACATTTGCAACCCGTTCCAGTACGATTTCCAAGTCATGGCCAGCACCGACGCCCGCACTGCCCACATGAAAGACACGATTGACCTGTACAACGACATCGCGAAGGGGACGATCCCTGCCGTTTCCTTCGTAAAGCCCAGCGGCCTGGTGGACGGCCACCCGTCTTCGTCGAAGCTGAATCTCTTTGAAGGTTTCACGAAGAAGATCGTGGACGCCGTGCTCGCCAGCCCGACTCTCTCGAAGGATACGGCCATCTTCATCACCTTCGACGAAGGCGGCGGCTACTATGACTCCGGTTACGTTCAGCCGCTCGATTTCTTCGGCGACGGTACGCGTATCCCGCTGATCGTGGTGTCTGCATACAACACACCTGGACATATCTCGCACGAGTACACGGATCATGTCTCCATCCTCAAGTTCATCGAGAGGAATTGGAGCTTGCCTCCGGTCACCAGCCGCAGCCGGGATAATTTCCCCAACCCGGTCACCACGCCTAATGACCCGTACGTGCCGACAAACGGTCCAGCGATTGGCGACTTGTTCGATTTGTTTAACTTCCCTACTGCTCCATAACGCGACCGCATCTCTGGACCGTTCCGCGCAATCTCGGCGGAACGGTCGCCAACCTTGGCGCCGGTTTCGCTCTCCCCGCGAATCGGCGCCATTTTTTCTTTGCCTGGCTTGCATCTCTGCAAATTCCAGCATCTTTTGCTTTGTAAATTCATCCATTCAAGTTAGGATTTCACTATGAATCGCTGCTCCTGCCCCAACCAATGCGCGCCGTGTTGTTGTCAACGCGATGCTCGGGGCGGGGTGCGATCCGAATAGCTCAGTAATCTCGTACACGGATTTCAAGCCCGCCAACAGCCAGAGCTGTTGAGCGGGTTTTTTGTTTTACAGCACAAATTCGCAACAGCGGGAAACAAAGGAGCCAGCATCGTGAGCAAGAATGTCGAACACAAGCGAAACACGGCGAGCACGTCTCGCTCGTCAACGTGGGGATTGTCGCTCGACACCTGGGCCGTGATCGTCGCCCTCGTGCTCTCCGGAGCTATCTGGATCGGCGTCATCAAGCACGTTCCCTGGTAACTGGCATGCAGTTGTAGCGGCGTACTTTGGAGCGTCCTGCACGCCGCAGCAACAAAGGGGGCGGTCTAAAAGACCGCCGCCACGAACGAATAGCTAGACGCGCCAAACCTTATGGGAGGACATAGCATGGCCACTTCGATGGCAGTCGCCCAACCCGTTTCCGAAGGATTCTTCAAGCAAGCCGGGCGGTTGGTCCCCGGCCTCGCGCTCCTCACGGCCGTGGGGTATGCCGGGAAAATCATCGAGCGTTCGATCGCGACGTACGGCAAGGCGCATCACCTCACGCTCCCGAACATCGAATACGTTCTGTGGGCCATCGTGATTGGCCTGGTGATCGCCAATACCGTCGGTGTCCCGCGAGTTTTCCAGGCCGGCATCGCGACGTACGAATTCTGGCTGAAGACGGGCATCGTGCTGCTGGGCTCGCGCTTCTTGCTCGGCGATGTGGTGAAGCTGGGCGGCGTAAGCCTCGTCTTGGTGGCGATAGAAATTGCGGTGTCTCTCGCGTTCATGACGGCTCTTGGCCGCGCGTTCAAATTGAAGCCGAAGCTCACGGACT
>DATHPO010000321.1:0-7696 GCA_035483835.1 Terriglobales bacterium | reverse complement strand
CCTATCAGTCTGCCAAGAAAAACTGTACGCGACGACATGGGGGCCTCCAAACCAAGTAAGTATTGGTCTGTCCAAGCTATTCCGAGCAACACGTTCGTCACGACTGCGCTTACGGAACATGAAGAACAACACCGCCCAGCTGAAACAGCGAATGCATTAGATGAACAACCAGAAGAGCACGACTGGAGGCTTCATACCCCACCGCCGCTGACGTAATCCTTGCCCCGTTCATGGGATCAGGGTCAACGCCCATCGCAGCCGAAGCGTGCAGCCGAAACTGGATTGGAGATTTCGAATAATTATTGCAAGCTCGGGGCCAGACTCAATCCTCCAGATTCGGAACGACGGAAGCCGGGCAGCAGCGCGACGCTGAACTAGTGTGCGTCTGGCGATGAATGACCCAAGGGTGTTGTTCCGAGCGAATAGCCGCACCCTCAAAAGCGCCTAACCTCTGTCGTGAGACAATTTCCTTTTCAGTTTCCAGCGTTCTCGTAAATGAAACTCGTTCCCCCTACGCGACGGCAGAATCTTGCTATCGGGTCGCCTTCGGCCGAAGTGCCGGACCTGCTCTCGCCTCGGACTTTCTTCATATTGGCTTTGTGCGTAGTGGCTGTCGTCTTCGGAGTTTACAGCCCCGCATTGGCCTTTCAGTTCGTCCTCGACGATCACCGATACACGAGTGATCCGCGCATACAGTACTCGGGTCATGTTTGGGAATACTTTGCGAACTACACGTGGGCGCAATTCATTGGCGGCCCTCCGAGCTTCTATCGTCCTCTGTTTATCCTGTGGCTGAGGATAAATTTCATTCTGAGCGCAACGTCTCCGTGGGGATGGCACTTCCGCGCTATCACGACACATGTCACTGTTTCGGTTTTGTTGGGACTGCTAGTGTGGAGACTGCTGCGAGATCACGTGGCGGCGTTGGTCGCCGCGACTCTGTTCGCCCTGCATCCGGCCCAAACCGAATCCGTGGGGTGGGTTTCGGTACCCGACCCTTTGATGTCCGCATGCATATTGGGCGCGGCGCTCCTATATCTGAGGCATGCGACGGGATTTCGAGGCATCAAAGACCAAGGAAAAAAGTCGCGTAGGACGGTCCGTAGCAAGGAGTCCACGCCGACTGGCGCGGCGGCGTGGATGATTTCGTCCGCGTCTGTTTGTTTTGCGGCGCTCTTGGTAAAGGAAACAGCCATGGTCTTGCCTGCTTTGATCCTTGCGCTGGCGCTACTCATGCCGCGAGGCGAAAAGGGAGATGCGGATTTTGGAGTTCGGCTGGTGCGGGCGTTCCGTCAGACTCTGCCCTTCTTATGCGTGACGGTGTTCTACGTTCTTATGCGGCTCAACGCCCTCGGGGGAAAACTTGGCTCTCGCACCCAGCATTTGCCTTTCCGTATCGTACTCCTGTCGTGGCCCGCGACTCTCTGGTTCTACGCGAAGGTGCTCTTGTGGCCAGTCCGGTCACATGCGTTTGCCGACCCTACATTGGCAGATGGGTTCTCTCTGGGTGGCGTCCTGCTGCCTTGCCTAGGCGTGGTTGGCGCGGTTGCGGTCCTGACGACGGCAGTGTTCTGGGCGTGGAGGAAAGCGCAACGTGAACTCCGAGATCAAGAGGCGGTTGGCGTCGAGTACGCCCTGCTGATGGGGACACTCCTGCTGGTGCTCCCACTTCTCCCCGCGCTGCACCTGAATGCTCTCAATCCGGGAGATTTTCTGCATGGCCGATACACCTACCTGCCTTCGGCGGGCTTGATGCTGCTGGTGGCGACAGGGTGGCACCTGGCCGGGAAGAATCGTATTCCTTTGTTGTGTGCGGGCGGCCTGTTAGCCGTTGTGTTCGCGGTGTTGGTCGTCTCGCAGGTGGGGCAGTGGAAGGACGATTTGACGGTTTTCACCATTGCCCACGCGCTTGCACCACACAACGCTCCGGTAGCCCAACACCTTGCAGATGCTCACGTGCAAAGTGCCTTGCTCTTAGCCGACGATGGGCGGTGCGATGAGGCCATGCCAGTCTTCGAGCAGGTGTCGCATGAGTACCCGCAAGATTGGTACGCATGGGCTGGTCTTGGAATTTGTTTTGTCCAAGTCAACAATCTTACAAAGGCAGAGGAATCACTTCATCGGGCTGCCGAACTCTCACACGACTCCCGAGTCATGCAACAGTGGCAGGAGTTGCGTGCGAACATGGGATTGCCAAACTCCGTTCCGCGTGATTGATCAGATCCCGGCAGCTACGAAGCTGGGCAAGGGAGCCAAGTCCTGATGGACAAACTGGGTAAGGTGTTCAAGATGAATGACCCAAGGTGCCGTTCCCAGCGCGTAGCTGCACTCTCAGTTGACGTTCAGTACTCCTCGCCTATTGCGCGGATATGATTTTGTTTCGCGACAGTTGTCTTTCTCGGAGCCAAGTGAAGATCACAGGAGTCACAATCAACACATGCAGCAGAGAGCTGACCATGCCTCCCAGCACGGGGGTTGCGAGGGGCTTCATCACTTGGGCTCCGGTGCGCGTAGACCACATGATCGGCAAAAGACCGCCACAACCGTGGATACGGTCATGATTTTGGGACGCAAACGCAACAGGGCGCGCCTTCCATCACCGCTTCACGCAGACCTTGTACGGTGAGTCCGCCCATCGCGACTCGCTTTCACTCCACGGCCTCTTTCAGATTGATGACCATCACTACACCCGTCCCCGTCTGCACAGCGGTGCCGCACAGCGCGATGAAGCCCACTCATACGGCTACGGAAAAGTTGTACCCCAGCAGCCTCAAGCCTGGTTCAATCCCACGGCTTGGCGAGTGGTTTGCCCCAACCGCGATACATGAACTCGGGGTCGCTCAACGACCCAGCACTGCGCACCCGTCTCTCGGCGATTGCGCCGCGATACATCGCCACCCGGATTTCGGGATTGTTGGCCAAAGCCACAGTTTCAAGCTCGGCAAGGCTCATCGGCGAAGTGGACGGTCGAGAGTGCTGATGCTCCTCTGCAAGCAGGCCAGTAATACCGAGCAAACGACCGGCATCCGCGGCTGGCTCGCTGCCAAAAGCGCGCGCACCGCTGAAGGCGACCAGTAGACAAACACCTACACGTAGGGCTTTCATTGTTCCCCCGTAAACGATTCACAAGTAGAGGGATAGGAGGTGTGTCCTCATCAGGCTCGCCAAGGGCGTAGCAAAGGCGGAGCACGGGCTCATCTGGGGCAATGAAAGCTATCTAGATTCTCAGAACGCCATTAGAGCAGGGAGATGGTTCGGGAGGTGGGGCATGAAGAAACGAAAGATGGGAGCGCACTGTCACCGCGGGCAACGTTGCTAACGACGCAATCGAAGCTATCACAGCAACCGTCAAAGGGCGATTCGGCCCGGCAGTCAGCGCCTGGGGAAAAACGTTGTTCGTGGGTCCCTGAGCCTTACCGCAGTAATGACTGGCTGGCATCGTGGGGCTTCCACATTGCTCCGCCATGTGGTGACAGCACTTCTGTTCAGCGGCAGTCAGTGTCGCACCCCGAAGGACACAAGCCACGGCTGGCGTGATCGCCCACAGAAGGGCAATCGTCAGCAGCGCAAATGCTCGCGTCCTAGTCATCCCCATGATTTGTACTGCTTCCGCTGACTTCGAGAAACAAACTACTACTTCCAACTCCGATGTTAGCGCCCCCTGACGACGACCGCTGCGACGGTGATCACAACCTTAGAACTCAAGGAGGCAAGTCACTTAACCCGCTTCATGAAATCGACAGAACTGTTTGGTGAGCCTTCGTTTCAGACGAAACACCTTGATCCTGGGGTGGGTTCCCGGGTTGATACTTCTCATGGTGCAAAGCAAAGGTCCGGGTTCCGGGACTCTGGCCAAAGCGGCAGAAGCGAGTCTACACGATTCGAGACTATGAAAAGGTCGGTGTTCTCCCAAGAGCGTCGTGGCCGATCACTCCGCGCCAGGGCTGCTTGAACTGCAGGATTTGCATCGACTACCCCGTCGAGGTCGATCGCCATCCTTCACTAAATTGCGCATGCAGTGCAAATGGTTACAGAGTGTCTAACTCGACGATTCCTTAGCACACTTTTTTACAAAACTTTGACGGCGCCTCAATGAAACAAGTGGTACGTTCCTTGTTCCTCGATTCCGGGCATGCATGTGCCCGGCTGTTGGGGAATTTTCCGGGGGACGTTCTTAGGGCTCACTTGAACTGATGACAAGGAAAGTTTCGCTTCCGTCACCTGGATCGAAAAACAACTGAAATGCAATTCGAAGGAGAGCTATATGAGTGTCGTCTCGCGATTTACGCTCGTGTTCTTACTGCTGCTCGGTCTGTGCGCAACTGGCTTGGGCCAGGCGTCTGATGGTTCATTGGCTGCCGCGACCGTTCAAAGTGCCAATCCGGCCATGGGATCTCGCGCGCCCGTTGATGGCCAGCACGTCGCAAATGTTTCTCTCAGCTCGCTGGTTCTCGATGCCAGCACAGGCAAGGTAGTCGGCTCGACAAGCTTTGCCAGCTTCAACCCCAACGTCACCGCCAACTTCCAGTCGGGGAACGACGACAACCTCAACATTTCCCATCTCCAGCCAAATCAGTCAAGCATCGATGACCTCGATACGATCGCTACTTTTGATGGAGCCTTTGTCGCGCAAGCCGGTCCCGACGCTGACGAGGATTTCCGCTTCACCATGGCCGGCAACAACCCAAGGATTGGCGGCACTACTATCTTTCCGGGCACGATTTGCGAGGTTTCCTGGCAATTACTGAAGGCCGATGGTTCTATCTTCACGACGGTTCCTTTCGCACCCTTCGAAAAACTCTTCCTCGAATCCCCGAATTTCGAACCACTCGACTACCGCTCCGGCGCGCGCGTTGAGTACGAAGACGCTGTGCACCGCGCCCAGTTCTTCAACATCATGAAGAATGATTGGCACTCGCTGATTATTCCTCAAGTGGTAGACAAGGTTACGATCCAGGTTCCCTTTTTTGTCAATGTGCAACTGCGAAACGGCACGATCGTTCAGGCGCGGTCGTACTTCACCGGGACCGCTGCAGACGGCAGTACATTCGTGTTGATGCTGTCTCCCTTGTTCAACCTCTTCTTCGATAACAACGAAGTGAATGAAATCAACCTCGGTAATTTCCAAACCAAGGCGATGAATATGTCGCTGTTCCCCAACACCTTTCTGTTCAACCTGAACGTGAGCAATCCCAATATTCCCGGCGGGTGCTGCGTACTCGGTTTCCACACTTATTTCGCGAACTTCGACGGGACTTTCCCGCAGCATCGCTTCATCAGCCAATATGCGAGCTGGATTTCTCCGGGCCTCTTTGGTGCCGGATTCCAGGACGTAACGGCGCTGAGTCACGAGTTGGCCGAGTCGTTCGGAAATCCGTTTATCAGCAACACGACCCCGAATTGGCAGTTCCCCGGAGAGCCGGCGAACGCCGCCGTTTGTCAGAACAATCTGGAGGAAGGCGACCCCATCGAAGTTTTGCCCAACGCAACGACTACGGTCGAGGTGAAGGAGGGGAAATTCGAGTTCCTCTATCATCCACAAAACATTCCCCTGCTGCAGTGGTTTGAGATGGGGACATCATCAAGTGCGATTGACGGTGCATTCAGCTTTCCCGATGAAACCGTGCTGCCGCATTCGGCGCTCCCCTGTCCGAACGGTGTGGGCTAGTCTTTAGTAGAGTTGCTAAGCAAAGGGCGCCGGTCGTTCGGCGCCCTTTCTTTGGTGTGCCAAGCATTCAACAGCTAGGAGGTGAGAGCCCTCTACCCAGTCTGATGGAGACGAAGCGTTAGTGAAGCGCAAGGGTGAAAAACACCGCCGCGAGGCGGGGCCTGAAAGAAGCGTGGAGCAAAGACGCGAGCCGATGAACAAGAACCGGATATGAGGCCTACAGTGGCGGGCGAGCGAGCAACTGATTGCGAAGCCCAGATCCATCAAGTTCACTGGTGGTAAATCCGGCGGTTGTGCGTCGAAGGCGGTTGAACTTACCTCGGGAGATCTGCGGCATGTCACGGAATCGTGACTGAGGATGAAGCGATTCACCCTGATCGTGTCGTAGAAGTCAGCAGAGGGCAAAGTAGGTCACGCAGTCGGCGAGGATATTGAGGCACTCCAATGCCGAAAGGCGGAGCAACCAGCTAGGCCGAGCCGGGAACGGTGATCGAAGGCCCGAACGGTACCCCGCAAGGGGAATAAAGGAAAGGGCAAGTAAGCGGCGCGACTCATGAGTGGACGGCGGCAGAAAAACCGGCCCGAACAAGAGGTGCTGGCCTTTCCGGCGGAAAGTAGGAGTGATGCTCCGAAGGCCGTCGAGCAAGGGACCGAAACGCCCATGGCGAAGCGCAAGTCTGAAAACCTGGCTGGAACCGAACGACTGATGGAAGAAGTCTGCGAGCTGGAAAACTACAAGCAGGCATTACAACGAGTCAGGGCGAATCAAGGGAGTCCGGGAATAGATGGGATGACCATCGACGAGCTCCCGGAATACCTGAAGCAGCACGGGCTGAAGATCGGGGAACAGCTGCGAAACGGAACCTACCAACCGCAGCCGGTAAGGCGGGTGGAAATTCCGAAGCCGGATGGCAACGGAGTGCGCAAATTGGGCATTCCTTGCGTGCTGGATCGGTTTGTCCAGCAGGCGGTGTTGCAGGTGCTGCAGAAGCGCTGGGACCCGACGTTCTCCGAACATAGCCACGGTTTCCGACCGGGGCGCAGTGCGAAGCAAGCGGTGCACAAGGCGCAGCAATATATCGCCGAAGGATACCGCTGGGTGGTGGACCTCGACTTGGAAAAATTTTTCGATCGAGTCAACCACGACCGCCTGTTAGCGGCGGTGGCCGAGCGCGTGGCCGACAAGCGAATGCTCAAGTTGATCCGAGCGTTTCTGAAGGCCGGAGTGATGGAGGATGGGTTGGTAAGTGCGGTGGATGAGGGAACGCCTCAAGGCGGTCCGCTCTCACCCCTACTTTCCAACTTGGTGCTGGACGAACTGGACCGGGAGTTAGAGCGGCGCGGTCTTCGCTTCGTGCGCTACGCCGACGATGGCAACATCTATGTGGGCAGCGAACGAGCAGGACAGCGAGTGATGGAGAGCGTCACGCGCTTCATCACGAACCGACTCAAGCTCAAGGTGAATCAGGCGAAGAGCGCCGTGGCCCGACCGGGGCAAAGGAAGTTTCTCGGATTCAGCTTCACCGGTGAACGAGAACCGCGGCGGCGCATTGCCCCCAAGGCTATCGCTCGCTTTAAGGAGCGAGTTCGAGCAGCGACCCGGCGAACCCGCGACAGCAGCCTGCGGCAGATGGTCAAAGAGCTTACGACCTACCTACGCGGCTGGCTGGGGTACTTCGGGGACTGCCAAACGCCCTCGGTGCTGCGCAGCCTTGAAACGTGGCTACGCCGCCGACTTCGGTCGGTGGTATGGAAGCACTGGAAGCAGGGACGCACGCGATTTCGCGCACTTCGCCAACGGGGTGTGGGTAAAGACCTGGCCGCCTCAACTGCCGGGAGTCCCCACGGCCCGTGGCGCATCGCCAACTCGCCCGCCTTGGCCATTGCTTTGCCGAATGCCTACTTTGCCCAGCTCGGGCTTCCGCCTCTGGTCGTGCGGCCAGCTTAATCCGCCGAACCGCCGTATGCGGACCCGCATGTACGGTGGTGTGGCAGGGGAGGAGAGGTGACTCTCCCCCCTATGCCGAT
>DATHPO010000320.1:0-15438 GCA_035483835.1 Terriglobales bacterium | reverse complement strand
TGGTGCTGGAGACTGCTGTGGATAATTCAGGCGCCCTGGCTTTCTACAAGCGGCACGACTACAGCGTAGTGAAGACCATGCCGCGCTATTACTCGAATGGCGTGGATGCGTTCGTGCTGGAGAAAGAATTGCTTTCGGGCTCCCGCGACAAGTAAGTTGTTCCGATGAAAGTTGCCATCCAAGGCGAAGCAGGTTCGTTCAGCGATGAAGCGGCGAAGCGTATGGTTCCGGGCTGCACAATTGTGCCGTGCGCGCGGTCGGCGGAAGTCTTCGACCGGGTGGAACGTGGTTCGGTGAAGGTTGCCGTGATTCCTATCGAGAACTCTCTGGCGGGATCAGTCGCGGAGCACCTGGATCTTCTATTGGCGAGGAACGTTTTCATTCAGCAGGAATTTCGCTTGCGGATCGTGCACAACTTGATCGCGGCGCGGGGCGTGAAGATGGGCGATATCCGGCGGGTCTATTCGCACCCGGTGGCGCTGGATCAATGCCGGGATTTCTTCCGCAAGCATCCGAAAATTGAGGCCACGCCGTTTTATGATACGGCGGGCAGCGTCAAGCACGTGGTGGAGAATAGGTTGAAAGACGCCGCGGGGATCGCCGGGCGCCAGGCCGCCTCCGTGTATCAAGGCCGAATCCTGGCGGCTGGTATTGAGGACGACAAACGAAACTTCACCCGGTTCTTTTTAGTCCGCAAGGGCCGTCGCATCGTTCCCGGCGCCAATAAGACATCGATTGTTTTCACGGTGAAGAACGTTCCCGGTACGTTGTTCAGGGCTCTAAGCGTATTTGCGTTGCGGGAGATCAGCCTGAGCAAGATCGAATCCCGGCCGCTGCGAGGGCGGCCGTGGGAATACGTTTTCTACGTTGATTTGCTTTGCGGAGATGACGAGGTCGCACGCGAGGCGCTACGACATCTAGCCGAGAGCGCGAGTCCAGTGAAAGTGCTGGGGATCTACCGAGCGGCCTGAGAATCCACGCTTTCGGGCCGCGTTCTTGCCGCAAACGGTCACTTTAGTACCCGTCGATCTGGTGCAAACCCTGGCTGGAAGGTTTAGAATTCAAAACGTCAGCGAAAATCATTTTTCCCAGAGGACGTTTGCATCTTCCGGGGCATCTAAGTCATCAAACTTGAGCATATTACACTCAAGGTGAAATTATATGGCACAGTCATCGCGCACTGAGCGCAATACAAAAGAAGTGAAAGAAGTCAAAGAAACGAAAGAAGTCAAAGAAAACACAAGGAATAGTGAGCCCGAAGACCGGGCGCTACCGATCCTTCCGGTTCGGGATACGGTGCTGTTTCCGCACGCCGTGCTGCCTCTAACCGTAGGCCGGGAGAGCTCCGTCCAGTTGATTAATTCGCTGGGCGAGGACAAAACGATCGTCGTCGTCGCCCAGCGGGAAGCCCGTGTCGACTCACCCCAACCCACCGATCTGTACACGGTGGGAACCTTGGCCGTGGTGCATAAAGTGGTCAAGATGCCCAACCAGAGCCTGTTTGTGTTCGCAGAAGGCCTGGAGCGGGTGCGGTTGGTAGAGTTTGCTCAACTCGCGCCCTTCATGCGGGCACGAGTGGACTCCGTCCCCGAGGCAATTCCGCCCAAGAGTTCTGAAGTCGAGGCGCTGCAGCGCAACGTTTTGACCCTGTTTCAGCAGATTGTGGCGGGCTCGCCGACTCTGTCGGACGAACTCTCGACCGTGGCGATGAATATTGAAGAGCCTGGACGGCTGGTCGATTTTATTGCGTCGTCGTTGCCATCCCTGTCCACTGCGGATAAACAGGACGCACTCGAGACCACCGACGTACGGGTTCGGCTGGAGAAGATCAATCAGCACCTGGCGAAGGAGTTGGAAGTTCAACAACTCCGGAACAAGATTCAGTCGGAAGTGCAGGATCGGGTGCAGCAAACCCAGCGCGAATATTATCTGCGCGAGCAGATGAAGGCCATCCAGAAGGAACTGGGTGAGCAGGATGAAGGCGCGCGGGACACGGAAGAATTGCGGCAGAAGATCGAATCGGCAGGAATGCCCGATGAAGTCAAGAAAGAAGCGCTGAAAGAGTTAGGGCGGCTTGCGCGCATGTCGCCGATGGCAGCGGACTATTCGGTAACGCGCAACTACATCGAATGGCTTGCAGTGCTGCCGTGGGCGAAAACTTCCGGTGGCGATGTCGATATTATCAAAGCCAAGGAAGTACTCGACACCGATCACTACGACCTGAAAAAAGTGAAGGATCGTATTCTGGATTATCTTTCGGTGCGTCGTTTGAAGCCCGGGATGAAGGGACCGATTCTTTGCTTTGTCGGACCTCCGGGCGTGGGAAAAACTTCGCTGGGGAAATCGATCGCGCGGGCGCTGGGACGCAAGTTCGTTCGTATTTCGCTCGGCGGCGTTCACGACGAAGCCGAGATTCGTGGTCACCGGCGAACCTACATCGGCGCATTGCCCGGGCAAATCATCCAGGGCATTCGCCGCGCCGAGACCAAGGATCCAGTTTTCATGCTGGATGAAATCGACAAAGTAGGGCGCGATTTCCGTGGCGATCCCGGTTCCGCACTTTTGGAAGCGCTCGATCCGGAGCAGAACGCCACGTTCCGAGACAACTATCTCGATGTACCGTTCGATCTGTCGAAGGTGCTCTTCATTACCACGGCAAACATGCTGGATCCGATCGCGGAGCCGTTGCGTGATCGCATGGAGATCATCGAACTGCAGGGGTACACCGAGGAAGAGAAAATTCACATCGCGTTTCAATATCTGATTCCGAGACAGATTGAGGAGAACGGAATCACGCCGGAGCAGATCGAGTTTCCGGAAGAAGCGGTGAGCAACATCATTCGACATTACACTCGCGAAGCCGGGGTAAGGAATCTGGAGCGGAATATCGGTACGGTGTGCCGCAAACAGGCGCGCCGTCTGGCGGAGGGCAAGACCGAGAAGTTGATCGTGACCCCCGAGGTGGTTCAGGAATTCCTGGGCGGCATCAAGATCCGCAGCGAAGGTGAAATCGCTGAACGTACGAAGCGAGCTGGCGTTGTTGTGGGACTCGCGTGGACTCCGTCTGGTGGCGACATTCTGTTCATTGAAGCCAACACGATGAAGGGTAAAGGCGGGTTCACCATGACCGGACAGATCGGCCAGGTCATGCAGGAGTCGATGCAGGCGGCTTTGACCTGGGTGCGGTCGAACGCAGAGCAGCTCGGAATTCCCGAGACCTTCTTTGCGGAACATGATATCCACATTCACGTACCCGCGGGAGCGATTCCCAAGGATGGCCCATCCGCAGGCGTGACCATGGCTACGGCACTGGTCTCGCTGCTTACCGGGCATCCGGTGCGCCCGCTTACGGCAATGACTGGTGAAATCACCTTGAGCGGGAATGTGCTTCCGATTGGCGGAGTAAAAGAAAAGGTTTTGGCCGCCAAACGGGCGGGAGTGCACGATGTCATTCTGCCGGCGGAGAACCAAATGAATGTGGAAGAGGACCTGACGCCCGAGCAACTGGAGCACTTGAGCATTCACTACGTCAAGACCATCAGTGAGGTTCTGGAACTAGCTCTGCCTTCGTCGCCTCGCCAGGAAAAGCAAGATGCGGAGGAACGCGAGAAAGTCCTGAGCGCACAGCCTGTGGGCTAAGAGCATAATTGGAATCAGTTGAGATGCCAGTTTTCGGAGGCGAGAGCTGGCATCTTTTTTTGTCCGGAGAGTAAGTTACTTTCGTGCAGGATTTACGGTATGGAACTTATCAGGTGGGCCGGGGTTAATAGACAATGTGGAGGGTGTTGTTAGACGACGCAACGAGGAATATGAAACCCATGAAAACTTACAAAGCCTTGGTAGCCGGAATTGCACTGGCGGGGGTGCTTCTCATGTTGCAAGCCCCGCTCAGAATCGTGGCCCAGGAGCCGCAGGATCAGGGACCGCCCCCGGAACAGCAAGGGCCGGCGCAAGATCCTCCAAGTCGGGTAGCGCGACTCAGTTATTCGGTGGGATCCGTTTCCTTTCAGCCGGGCGGGGAAGGCGATTGGGTGCAGGCAGTCGCCAATCGGCCACTGACTACCGGTGACAATTTGTGGGCTGACAAGGATTCGCGAGCCGAGCTGCAAACCGGCTCGACATCGATCCGTATGGATTCGGAAACGAGTGTGACATTCCTTGATCTCGATGACCGAACCACTCAACTGAAGCTCTCGCAGGGATCCATTTTCGTGCGGGTGCGACATCTGGATGACGACGATCACTTCGAAATAGACACGCCGAATCTGGCGTTTCAGATCCAGCGCACCGGTGAATATCGCTTTGACGTGAACGCCGATGGAACTGAAACCGATGCCCGAGTCTGGAGTGGGCGCGGCGAGGCGACGGGTGGCGGAAACTCGTACGATGTAGTTGCCGGGCAGTTCGCCAAGTTCACGGGTACTGACCAACTGAATCACGAGATCGACCAGATACCCGATCGCGACGATTTCGACAACTTTGCATTCCAACGGGATCAGCGGGAAGATCACGCCGAGTCGTCCAATTACGTTTCACCTGACATGACCGGCGCATCCGACCTCGACGAATATGGCCACTGGCGCTATGTGGCGGACTACGGTCCGGTATGGGCTCCTGCCGCGGTCGCACCTGGTTGGGCTCCCTATCGCTACGGCCACTGGGTCTGGGTCGCGCCCTGGGGTTGGACCTGGGTCGAAGACGAGCCTTGGGGATTCGCTCCCTTCCACTATGGACGTTGGGCATTTGTGGAAAATTCATGGTGTTGGGTGCCGGGTCCGGTTTACGCCCGCCCGGTGTATGCGCCCGCGCTGGTCGTGTTCGTGGGCGGTGGAGCTTTGGCTTTTGGAGGTGGTGCGGGCGTGGCCTGGTTCCCGCTGGCTCCGCGTGAAGTTTACGTGCCCTGGTATCGCACCAGTCGTGGCTACGTCAACAATGTAAACGTCACCAACACGAGGGTTAACGTGACCCAGGTGACCAATGTTTACAACACCACAATCATCAACAACAACACAACCAACGTGACTCGAATTAACTACGCCAATCAACATGTGACGAATGGAGTCACCGCGGTTTCACATGAGACTTTCGCGAACGCGCGTCCGGTTCAAGCCAACCTTGCCAAAGTAAATCAGCGGGAGATTGAGAACGCTCCCGTAGTCCACAGCATTCCCGTGCAACCGGTCCGGCAGAGTGTCATAGGAGCCGGCCGGTCCGTTACTGTAAAGCCGCCTGCGGCGGTGATGAACCGGCAGGTGGTTGCGACCCGGCAGCCTCCGCCTCCACGAGCGTCTCTTGGACAGGCGCACACTCCAGAACCAAACGTGCGCACGGAGGCTCCAGGACAACCGCAAACCGCAGCTCGCGCACCTGCTGAGGCACCACGACCGGGACAACCTGCGCCACGTCCAACTGAAACGACGCGGCCAGAACCGCCAGTGCAGGCCAACCAGCCTCCGCATCCACAGGAGCCAGTAAACAATCGTCCGGCACCAACACCAAATACAGCGCGACCAGCGCCGCCGCAGGAAGCAATGCGTCAGCCGGAGGCGGCGCGTCCGGCACCACCACCGGCGCCACGTCCGCCAGCGGGACATCCTCTGGTGAGACAAGCTCCGCCGGTGCAGGAGAATCCTCAGCACCAGCAGAATGAGCAAACTAAATTCAACGCTTGGCAGCAACAGCGTCAAAGTGCTCCGCCACGACCGCCGGCGCCGGCGCCACGCGCGGCGCAACAACCACCTCCTTCGCATGAATCGAAACCGCACAGGTAATGACGCTTTAATTCATTAGCAGGAAGAATCCGCCAGTTCTCGCAAGGGAGCTGGCATTTTTCTTTTTTCGGAAAGCTCGCAATAGCGCGGCCGCGTTACACTACTCGGAACGGTCTGCCATCGCGGCAACTGGGATTTCATGCAGGTTCGCGTTCTATTTTTCGGCACGCTGAAGGATCTTGCGGGGCGAGGTAGCGATCTCCTCAACCTGCCAGAGCATGCCACTTTGGGCGACGTCTTTACTCACTACGAGGAGATCGCGCCAAGGCTGGGCGAACTTGCCGCTTCGATTGCGATTTCCATCAATCAGGAATTTGCCGGGACGGATGCGAGGCTGAAAGAAGGAGACGAGATTGCGTTTCTGCCGCCGGTGAGTGGAGGTGCGATGGATCCTGAAAGGGACATCTCTACGCAACGCCGGCGTTTCTCCGCGATCGTCCGCGAGAAAATTGACACGCAGAGTGTGCTTGGAAAACTCAAGCAGCCCGCGGACGGAGCGGCAGTCGTTTTCGAAGGAGTGGTGCGCGACAACACACGAGGCCGCCGTACTCTCTATCTGGATTACGAAGCCTACGAAGAGATGGCGCTCAAACAGATGGACGCGCTGGCCGAGCAAGCCCTTCAGCAGTTTCCCATCCGCGACGTTGCCGTGGTGCATCGTTTGGGGCGGTTGGAAATCGGGGCGGCGAGCGTCTTGATCGTTGTGGCTTCAGCGCACCGCGCGGCGGCCTTCGATGCCTGCCGCTGGCTCATCGATACCCTCAAGCGCACCGTACCCATCTGGAAGAAGGAGTACTTTGAGGATGGCGCGGTCTGGGCGGATGGCGAGCCTTTCCCGGATGGGATTCCCAAGGCCGAAAGCAGCCATTCCGGAAGGTCTGCATCTAAGTGAAAAGATTGTCTCTTCGTGATCCCTACAGATTTTGGTGGCGAACTTTGCGGTCAAAGGCTCGGTTCGAGAAAGCGCCCATGCGCAAAGCTCGGAATGATGAGCACGCGAAGAATGACAATTTCAGCTTCCGCATGCGACGCCTGCTTTTCTTCCTGACTATCGTGGTCGCAGTCTCGCATGCTCAGGTGCCGAAGCCACCGTGGGCAAGTGGTGGAACAAGCCCGGCGAAACCGGCATCCTCTAGCTCGAAGAATAACGACGGCCCGGACAGCGCAAGTCCGGCTCAGAGTTCCGAAACTACGCTGAAGGTTGACGTCAAGCTGGTAAACGTCTTCGTCACCATCACCGACGAACACGGTGCTCCGGTCGCTGGTCTGAAAAAGGAAGACTTCACGCTACTGGAAGACGGAAAGCCCCAGACCATTTCTGTGTTCGACAAAGAATCGGCGTTGCCGCTTTCCATTGTTTTGGATATCGACACAAGTCTGAGCACGCGCAAGGACCTGCCACTCGAACTGTCCTCCGCGCGCCGTTTTGCGCACGCCATTCTTCGACCCGTCGATGCGATCTCTCTTTACGGTTTCAGCGAGATCGTCAGCGAGGTCGTGCCGTTCACCTCCGATCTCAAGACAATCGACCACGGCATCGATCGGATTCGCATGGGATCGGCTACCGCTCTTTACGACGCGCTCTACCTCGGGGCGCAGGCCCTCGATACGCGCAAAGGAAGAAAAGTTCTGGTTGTGATCACGGACGGCGGCGATACGGTCAGCCGGGTGGATTACAAGGAAGCGGTGCGTTCTGCGCAGGAAGCGGAAGCCATCGTCTACAGCATTATTGTGGTTCCGATTGAGGCGAGCGCAGGACGCGACACAGGCGGGGAGCACGCCTTGATTCAGATTTCGGAGGACACTGGCGGCAAGTACTTTTACGCCGAATCGGTGCCGCAACTCGACGACGCCTTCCGAAAAATCAGTGACGAACTCCGCACCCAGTACTTGTTGGCTTACTACCCATCGCAACGGCTTTCCGATTCCAGCTTCCGGCGCATTGAAGTCAAAGTGGATGGGTCATCCGTGGGTTCGTCGCTCACCGTGCGTCACCGGACCGGGTATTACACGACGAAATCCAAGTTTTGATGCGGCTTTCGCGCTCGTCCTGATTTCATTTTCAATAATAATCTACAGAATATGGAATCAATCACCCTGGTCCGAGGCTGGATGAGCTCAACAATAACTGCACATAAGCTATTGACATAATTGCAGATGACGTGCCAAAGTGTCTGCGTTAATTGTCTTGGTCCGTCAATTGCACTGTTAATCACCTAAGGACTTGCTTGGATTTTGGTGAGAGGCTGCGGTCGGCCTCTGATTGCTGGCGGGAGTCCTTGGCAATAGGCAAATAATTGTAGTCCCGCCTGACTCGACTGCGAAAGCGCTATTCAGCTCGGAAACATTGACTCTGAACAGATTCTGAAAGGAAGGTGGACGATGTCCCTGAATTTCAACCGCCCTCTCCGTTCCGCCGGAATGCTTCTAACATTTGCTCTGGCGATAACTTTTTTGCTGTCTTCCACTCTCCTGTTGGCGCAAACTAACGTCGGCAACGGCAGTATCCAGGGAATCGTTTCGGACCCTTCCGGCGCTGTCGTTAGCGGAGCAAAAGTCACCATCACCGAAAAATCCAAGGGAGTGGCGTCCGTCAGGATCTCCGACGCCAAAGGTGCGTATACTTCGGGTTCTTTAATTCCGGGTGTTTATACCATCAGGGTTGAGGCTCCCGGCTTCAAGACCACAGAGGTACCGGTGACCGTGCAAGTGGATAACACCGGAACCGCTAACATTAGGTTGGAAGTAGGCCAGACGAGTCAGGTGGTTGAGGTGGAGGCCAGCACTGTTCAGGTGAACACCGAGCAGCCCACCGTCCAAGGTGTGATCACGGAAAATCAGATCGCTAACCTGCCGGTGAATGGCCGCAACTTCCTTGATCTGGCGCAGCTCGAGCCCGGCGTGCAGATTCAGGATGGTCAGAACTTCGACCCCACCAAGGCCGGCTACTCTTCGATCTCGTTCGGAGGCCGCTTCGGCCGCACCGCCCGCATCGAGGTTGATGGCGTGGACGTTTCTGATGAAACCGTGGGAACGACCACGACCGACATTCCCTCCAGCGCCATCCAGGAATTTCAGATCAGCCAGTCGAGTTTGGACATGTCCACCGAGCTGACTTCTTCGGGCGCTGTAAACGTTACCACAAAATCAGGAGGCAACGCCTTCCATGGCGATGCCTTTGGTGCGTTCCGCGATAGCGTGTTTTCTGCAGCGCTACCCACGCCTGTGGGATTCACCGCGCCCTTTCAGCGCAGCCAGTACGGCGGCGATTTCGGCGGCGCGATCATCAAGAACAAACTGTTCTTCTTTATCGACGGGGAGCGAACCATTCAGCACACGACCATACCAGTCCCCATCTCTGCTCCCTTTCAGGCTGTCTCAGGTACTTTTAACGATAAGTTCCATGAGGGCAACTTACTGGGACGTCTGGACTACCAACTCACGAAGAGCGCGCGTGCGTTCTTTCGCTTCTCGGATTTCCAGAACATCCTGGGCGCCACGTTCGGGTACGGATTCTCGGTATATGACAACAAAGACATTACTCGCAACTTTGTGGGCGGCGTGGATTTCAACACCGGCAGTTTCAGCCACGCTATCCGCTTCTCGTACCTGAAATTCCAGAATCAAATCAAGGACGCGACGATTGGCACGTCGTTGCCGTTTGCCAACATAGGCGCGGAAATCTTCATGGGTGGTACCGGCCTGGTAGCTGGACCGAATCTCTTGGCTCCCCAGAGCACTCCGCAAAGCGACCATCAGATCAAATACGATGGCAGCAAAATCATCGGTGCGCACGTGATCCGCTATGGCGTCAGCTACAACCACATCCAAGGCGGCGGGTTCGCCTCGTTCTTCAAGAACGGACCGCAGGTTGTATCAGCAGTTTCTACCAGCGAACAATTGGCTGCAGCTGCGGGTCCTTTCCCCGGCGGCGCTTCCAATCCGTTAAATTATCCAGCTGATAATGTCACGGTAGCCAACGGCTTGGGCTTTTCGACTACCAAGGCGGCCATCGGTTTCCCGGCGGGCGGCCTTGGACCCGACAACCGGCTTATGTTCTACGGCGGTGACAACTGGAAGATCAAGCCAAACTTCACCCTATCCTACGGGCTTCGATGGATGCGCGACACCGGTCGCACCGACAGCCAGTATCCCGCGATTCCCGGGTTGAGCGCCTTGATTCCGGGGCTGGGCAATCAAGTCAACCAGCCGAATAACAACTGGGCTCCTCAGCTAGGTATTGCCTGGGATCCATGGAAAGATGGCAAGACATCGATCCGCGGAGGCATCGGCCTGTTCTACGAGAATGCGATCTGGAACAACGTGCTCTTTGATGGTCCGCCACGCGAGTCTACCGGAGCATTTCTGCAATTCTTCGGACCCTGCGCCGCGCCGGGCAAGCCGAACACTCTGCAGACGGCGAACGGTCCCATAAACACTCCGGGAAGCCCGCTCGCGGTCGGAGTGTGCGGCCCCGCGGGTGCAGGCAGTTTTCCTCTGATCGGCAATGCATTGCCGTCGATCATCGCATTGCAGCAGGCCTACGTGGCAGGTTCACCCTTGAACCTGACGGCGCCTAATCCGGCCTATGCGGGGCAGTACCTGTCGGCTTGCGGGTCGACCCCCGCGACTGCCACCAATTGTTTCTTCGCGCCGGGCGCGTCCATGTTCAACCCTGACTACAAAACGCCGCGCTCGGTGCAGATGAACTTCGGCATCCAGCGGGAACTCCATCGCGGCATGGTTTTCAGCGCTGATTTTGTTCGCAACGTCCAGACCCATTATCTGTTGGGTGTGGACCTAAACCACGCCGGCGACATCAACTACTTCAATCTTAGCGGTGCCCAACAGGCTATTGCATCGACGCTAACAGCCTGCGGCGCTTCCTCGATAGCTGGGGCCATCGCGAATTGCTCAGCGGTGAACGGGTTCACTCCTACCGGTGCTCCTATCGGCGCGAGCATGAGCAACTTCGCCGCCAACGGTTTGGGTTCTGCCGCTGACCAGGGGGGCAACAGTTGTATAGCCGCGCTCGGTCGCCCTTGCGCCTTTGGCGGGGCCAATCCCAATGCGCCACCACTTAATTTCCTTTCCCCGGTCGGGCGCTCCACCTACGACGGATTGCAGATGAAGTGGACCTATAACGTGAAATCACCCGTTAAAGGTACAACGGGCCTGAACTTCACCGCTTCCTACTCCCTGTCCAGCTTCCAGAACACTGGCGGAGGTGTACGTCCGGATGCCAATGTGACGGCAGCCAGCGGTGACCAGGACTTCATCGTTCCGGCGCTCAACAACTCCAACGTCAATAGTTACTTCGGGCCTTCCACGTTGGATCGCACGCACCAGATATCCTTCGGTGGCTATCTGGACTTCCGCTACGGGTTGCAGCTCGGCCTGATTGGGCATTTCTACAGTCCGCTTTCGACCACCCTTACGGTTCCGAACACCGGGGCTGGCGCGGGAGAGATCTTCCGCACGGACTTCCAAGGCAGCGGAGTTACACAAGACCCGTTGCCGGGAACCCATGTTGGGAGCTTTGATCGCGGCATCAACGCCGGCAACATCAACGCGGCTATCGCCAATTACAACGCCACGGTGGCAGGACAGCCAACGCCAGCAGGCAATGTGCTGATCCAGAATGGCCTGATGACAGCCGCCCAATTGGTGCAACTGGGCGGTGTGGCCCCAACGCTGCCCTTGGCTCCGCCTGACCAAGTCAACCTGGCTTGGCTGCGGACCATGGACATGACGCTGGCATGGACGTACACCATCAAAGAACGGCTGACCATCAAACCGTCGGTCGGCTTCTTCAACATTGCCAACTTCGCCAACTTTGATCTGCCTGAAAGCATGATGTCCGGCCTGCTGTCTGGCGGCACCGGTACCATCAACGGCACCAATTATGCCGGGGCGTTCGTAAACCGGGTCGGCGTCGGCACCGGCGTTTATACGCTGGGTTCACCGCGCCAAATCGAATTTGCTCTGAAGCTGACCTTCTAGGCAAATTTACCGACAACTTCTAACACCAGCTCCACCAGGGGCTGGTGTTTTTTTTTGTCTTGACGTTTAAGGAGCGAGTTCGTTGCGCAGGCGCTTGGAAAGCTTTTCCATCTGCTTCAGCTTGTCGATCAGATCCTTCGGAAGCATGCCCTTCCCTACATCGTCGATCCCGGAGTGAATCGACTGAGACAGGATCACCAGTTCGTCCGCGTCGCTCTTAACTTTTGCGAAATCCACTGACGATTGCTGGCGAGTTGGAGGAGGCACGGTTTTCTCGAACTGGTCCTCGGCTCTGTCAGCCTGCCGCTGTCCCGTGTTACCGTTACGCGCTGCACCTTGCGCCCATGCCAACGATGCCGATAGCAGAACAGCGAACAGGAGAATTGGGGTTCTCATGACGAGACCTCCTGCAGGAGAGATGGTTGGTTGTATTTTACTCCGGCGGGAAAGCCGATGGTGTAACTTCGGATTCAACCCTGCCGGGGATTACTTATTGCTGGACAGAAGCTTGGCTCTGGTCGCCGCTTGTTGGGCTTCCGTCTTCTTGCCCAGGCCGGAATAAGCTTTCGCCAGGAGATCGAAGACATGCGCATTCCTGGCCTGCACTTTGGATAATGCTTCGAGCGATTGAGCCGCCTCCGCGAAGTTGCCTTTGGTGATTTGCGCCTCTGCCAAGCCGAGCTGCGCTTCCACGCTGTCCGGCTGCACCAACAACGCTGCTTCGAACTGATCTTCGGCGGCTGCCGGGTCCTTGAGGTCCAAGTACACCTGGCCGAGTAGCAAGCGAGCGTTGAACTGTCCGGGCATGAGCTTCAAGCTGGCTTCGAGCGCATCCCGCGCATCCCCCAGATCGTGCGTCTTCTCCAGCGCTTGCCCCTCGTGAAACAATGCTGCGGCGTCATTTGGGCGGATTTCTGCAGCGCCCTTGAAATGATGGGCAGCTTGAACATAGTCCCCTGCCTGCAACTCCAACTCACCTAGCTGACGGAGCGCAGTAGGCGATTTAGGATCGAGAGCGAGAACCTTCTCGAGGGTCTTGCGGGCATCTGCGAGGTGATTGTCTTCCGCAGCGACCATCGCCGCATGCAGGAGGTTCTGCTCTTCAATTTTGTCTTTCGGATCAGGCAGCGAGGACGGCTCCGGAGCGGCGCTTGAGGATACTTGGATTTGAGCCTCTTTGGATCGCACTTCTGCCAACATGGCACGCGACTTTTGGACGCGTGCGTCCTGAGGTTCATACTTATTGGTCATCTCGGCGGGATCAAGAGGCAAATCGTAGAGCTCGGGCCGTGGCGCCTCGATAAACTTAAAACCCTCGCTCCGCACCGACCGCAGCGGGGCCCAGCCGAAACGCAAGGGGTAGTCGGTTTCGCCGAAGGCCGGGCGCGCAGCTTCACTTTTGCCATCAAAATAAGGCTCCAACGACTCTCCATCTGTTTTTTGAGCAGCCGCAGCAGTCGCCAATTCCAGGAGAGTTGGCATAATGTCCAGGGTCCGCACCTGCGCCGTCACCACAGTGCCGGCGCCGCGTGCGCCGGGCAACTTGACGATCAAGGGAACGTGGGTAGTCGAGTCATACAGGAAGATCCCATGCGTGTCTTCATGATGTTCTCCCAAACCTTCTCCATGGTCACCAACCACGACGGCGACCGAATTGGCATACTTGCCGCTTCTCTTAAGATAAGCGATGAAGTGGGCTAACGCAGAATCGGCGTATGCGATTTCGCCATCGTACAAATGATCCTTGTATATCTGCGAATAAGGCGCCGGCGGTTCGTATGGATCATGAGGATCGTAGAGGTGAACCCACATGAAATGCGGGCCCGCAGGGTGCTTGCTCAACCAATTCTCCGCGTGTTCCACGACGTCCATGCCGCGGCGCTCGAGGCGTCCCCAGCGAGACTTGGTCGACGAATGCTCGGGAAAGTTATCGTAATAATCGAAGCCTCGATCGAATCCCGGAGCCAGGCTCTTACTGTCGAGGATCACGGCCCCGATAAACGCGGCGGTGTGATAATTTTGGGCTTTGAGCAACTCCGCCACGGTTGGATGTGACGCTGACAACGGCACACCGAAATCCGTCACCCCGTGCGAACCCGGCAGTAGTCCGGTGAGAATGCTGGCGTGCGATGTATTGGTAATCGGGCTGGGTGTAAAAGCCTGGGTGAACCGCACACCGTCCTTCGCTAACGCGTCGAGCGCAGGCGTCGCCACACCGGCGTACCCGTAGCAGTGAACGTGGTCTGCCCGAAGAGTGTCGATGGTTATAAGGAAAACGTCCGGAGGCGGCGTCCTGGTGGGCGCGGAGGATGCCGCGGCAGACAGAATGAGCACTACATACAGCGTGCGAAGAACCTTCACCGGTTTCATCAGCCTAGCACAAATGATGCGATCCCCACTTAGGCCTGGCGGCAGTCAATCTTTTGTCTGAGCTGCTCTGGTTTGTTCTCGGGCGCTGTCCTGGCTGCGTCCCAGGTGCTCGTATACGTCGGCCAGCATGGAATGCGCCGCGGAGAATGCCGGCAACCGCCCTGACGCGATCTCCAGGTGAATGGCGGAAGCCTTGAAATCGCCGGTCTTCATCAGGCTGAGACCCATCATGTAGTGCGCGAATGCAGAATCGGGCTGTAGTTCGATCGCTTTGTGCAAGTATCCAATGGCCTCTGCATATTGCCCTTGCTGGACCATCGCAAAGCCCATTCCATACTGCGCAAGGTAGATGGTCGGTCGCCCCGCAAGCACCTCCCGCAGCAGCGGCATCGCTTTGTCGGGCTTGCCGTCGTCCAACTCAAGAAGTGCAGCGAGCGTCTTGTTGATGACAGCGATGAGCTCTTTAGGATCGGTTCCCCCGGTTGCGGCGTTCACTCCCGCGCCGCCCTTCTGCAGTCCGACGTACCCAAGGGACGCCAGTTTTTGCATCTCACTGGAGGTCAGTTCCGAGCCAGCGGATTTGCCAGGTTCGTTTCCGAGACGGTTGTCGAGGCCTTGAAGTTGTGAGGCCATGGTTTCAAGCGTGGCCTTCGAACTCTGTGCCAGGTTGCGCCGCGAGCACTTGGCGCAGTAACGGGATTGCTTTCTCCGGCTTGCCGTCGTCCGACTCGAGCATTGCCGCGAGGGTCTTGTTGATGGCAGCGATGACCTCCTTAGGATCGGTTCCCCCGCTTGCGGCATTTACTCCCGGGCCGCGCTTCTGCAGTCCTACGTACCCCAGGGAAGCCAGTTTTTGCATCTCGCTGGAGGTCAGTTCTGAGCCATCGGATTTGCCGGTTTCATTTCCGAGACGGCTGTCGAGGGCTTGGAGTTGCGAAGCAATAGTTTCAAGTGTGGCTTTCGAACTCTGCGCCAAATTGTGTGTCGCATTCGAATCAACCGACAGATCGTACAGTTCCGGTTTCGGCGCGCGGATGTAGAGATATTTTCCCGCCCGCCACGACTCGAGCACGCTGCATCCGAAGCCCTGCTGTGGCGGTTCGCTGCGCGAATAGGCCGGTTGGTCGTTCTGGGAGCTTGCTTCAGCCACTCGCATCAGTGACTGTCCCTGCATCTGCGCGGGAACGGGGAGGCCGGCTACCGTTAACACAGTTGGCGCAATGTCCAGAAGGCGTGCGCGATTCCTGATCTGTTTCCCAGCCATCTGGTTTTTCGGCAATTTCACCACAAGTGG
>DATHPO010000319.1:0-18666 GCA_035483835.1 Terriglobales bacterium | reverse complement strand
TGACGCCGCCTCCAGCGTGCTTGCGGCAGGACGCGCAACACCGACGGTGCGGTGCGAGGTTTCCGTCACCTCCCGTAGCGATTGGAAAGCCGGTCCGCAAAACATGTCTATGGTGCTCCGCCAGCGCCAGTTACCGTCGGCCCGGCCAGGTACATTCATGCGAGCGTCGCTGCCCAGGTTAAGCACATCTTGCAAAGGGGCGATTGCGAGTGCGGCTGGCGATGACCACGCCAAGCGAATCAGATCCCACGCCGCCTCCTGAGCCCGGCCACCAGGTCGTCCCAGATAATTCCAGAAATTGTGCCGCTGCCAATCCGGCAGCGCCTCATACCAGCCACGACTCGTGTCATTGTCATGCGTGCCGGTATACACAACCGTATTGTGCACGAAGTTGTTCGGGAAGTAGGGGTTATCCGCGTGGCCGTCAAAGGCGAACTGCAGAACTCGTGTTCCAGGTATGTGGAAAGAATCGCGGAGTGCAGACACATCCGGAGTAATGACCCCCAGGTCTTCGGCTATGAACGGCAGGCTGCCCAACTCCCGTTGGACCGCGTTGAAGAAATCGGCGCCTGGACCCGGAACCCATTGCCCACTTTGAGCGGTCGGCGCGCCTGCCGGTACGTGCCAGGCCGCCGCAAAACCGCGGAAGTGATCGAGCCGAATCACGTCCACATGAACCAGCAGAGCTCGCAAGCGGTCGATACACCAGCGAAATCCGCTCTGGCGAAGCGCGTCCCAGTTGTAAACCGGATTGCCCCAGAGCTGTCCTTGAGCGCTGAAATAGTCGGGAGGCACTCCGGCGACGAAGCGCGGCCGGTGTTTGTCATCCAGCAGAAACAGTTCCGGGTTGGCCCATACATCACTCGAATCCGGAGAAACAAAAAATGGCAAGTCACCGATCAACCGTACGCCTTTCGCGCGAGCGTAGTCCTTCAAGTGTTTTGCCTGGCGGAACAGCAAAAATTGTGCAAATCGAACCTGATCGATCTGCCGGCCCACGTCCTGTCGCGCCTGGGCCAGCGCCGCCGGTGTTCTCAGGATCAAGTCGGTTGGCCATTCCAGATAAAAGGTATTGTTGTACTTGGCCTTCAGCGCTCGAAAGAGAGCGTAATCCTCGAGCCAGTGTGCTTCGTCATGGCAGAATTGCTCATAGTCAGCCTGCAGATCTTTGCGTGAGCCCGCAGCGAACTCCGTCCACGCCCGCTCGAGCAACCAGTGCCTGAAAGGAATGACGGCGTCGTAGTCGATGGTCGTCACTGGAAATGTGGGTCGTTCAAAATCGGACGTCAGCAACCCTTCTTGAATCAGGTCGTCCGGACTGATCAGGAGTCCGTTACCCGCAAAAGACGAAAGTGATTGATAAGGCGAGTTGCCATAACCGGTAGGACCGAGCGGCAGTGCCTGCCACCAGCCTTGACCTGACTCGTGAAGTTGATCGAGCCATGACAAGGCTGTGGGCCCCAGGTCGCCAATGCCGTAAGGCGAAGGCAGCGACGTCACGTGCAGTAACACGCCGGAGGCGCGGTAGTCCGGCGGAAACGGGGAAAGAGTTCCGTGGCGACCGCTATCGCTCATGCTTTTCCTTTCGCCGGACCTAACGCATTGCTAACAATTGCCTGCGCTTCACCGAGGATGGTGTTCAAGTGAGCCTCGTCCTTGAAGCTCTCGGCGTAAATCTTGTAGATGTTTTCGGTGCCGGACGGACGGGCCGCAAACCAGCCGCTGGCGGCTACGACTTTAAGGCCCCCAATGGATGCGTTGTTGCCGGGGGCGCGAGTCAGCTTCGCGGTGATCGGCTCGCCAGCAAGGCTCGATTCCTTGACCGCCTCGGGTGACAGCTTCTGCAGATTAGCTTTTTGCTCGGGGGTGGCGGGCGCATCGATGCGAGTGTAATACGGGGTGCCGAACTCCGCCGTCAGATCACGATAATGTTCGCCCGGATCCTTGCCCGTGCGGGCCATAATCTCGGCCGCGAGTAAATCCATGATCGGGCCGTCCTTGTCGGTCGTCCAGACCGTGCCGTCCAGGCGCAGAAAGCTCGCGCCCGCGCTCTCTTCTCCACCGAAGCACATTGAGCCGTCTACCAACCCCGGCACAAACCACTTGAATCCTACGGGCACTTCGCTGAGTTTACGGCCAAGCTTTTTCACCACCCGATCAATCATGCTGCTGCTGACTAACGTCTTGCCCACCGAAACGTGGGCGCCCCAGCGTGGACGATGCTGCAGAAGGTATCCGATGGACACCGCGAGATAATGATTCGGGTTCATCAACCCAGATGAGGGCGTAACAATGCCGTGCCGGTCCGAGTCCGGATCGTTAGCGAAGGCAACTTGATATTGATCCTTGAGACCAACGAGCCGGGCCATCGCGTAAGGACTGGAGCAGTCCATGCGGATCTTGCCGTCATGATCGACCGTCATAAACGAGAAGGTCGGGTCGATCACGGGGTTTACGACAACGACGTTCAGGCCGTAGATCGAGTTGATCGGTTCCCAGTAAATCCGCGCCGCGCCGCCTAGCGGATCGACCGCCAGCTTAAGACCGGCGCCGCGGATCGCATCGGTATCAACTACGTTTTTCAGGTCACGCACGTAGGGCAGAATGAAATCTTCCTGATGCGTGGTTACCGCCTTGATGGCTGCAGAGAAGGGAATTCGCTTGACACCAGAGTTATTGCCGCGCAGCAATTCGTTGGCTCGATCCTCGACCCACTGAGTCACGTGGGTGTCGGCTGGCCCGCCGTTGGTGGGGTTGTACTTAAAGCCGCCATCCTCCGGCGGATTATGCGATGGAGTTATAACGATGCCATCGGCGAGATGATCTTTGCGATCGCGGTTATAGACGAGGATGGCACGAGAGATGACCGGCGTCGGAGTTACTTTGTCATCTTCCTGGATGATGGTTTCCACGCGGTTCGCGGCCAGCACTTCGAGCGCGGTACGCTGCGCGGGTCCGGATACGCCGTGGGTGTCTTTGCCCATATAGAGTGGGCCATCCGTGCCCTCACCACGACGGTAGTCGCAGATGGCCTGCGTCATGGCAAGGATGTGGGCTTCGGTAAAGGTGCCATTGAACGGCGAACCTCGATGTCCACTGGTGCCGAAGATGACCATCTGATTGGGATCTCCGAGATCCGGCCGGCGCTCGTAGTACTCACGTTCCAGCTTGGCCACGTCCACCAGCATGTTTTTGGGTGCAGGAAGGCCTGCGAGGGGAGAGATCATCTGCTTATTATCACTCGGGCCGATTGCCTGCGGACGCGTTTCTAGGGCACTGGGCATGGTTTTGCCTCCCATATCTCAGACGCGTACTCGTGAATGGTTCGATCGCTGGAGAACTTTCCCGAACCCGCCACATTGAGGATGGCCTTGCGCGCCCAGGCATCGGGGTCAGCATACAACTCGAGAAGCCGCTGGTCCGCCTCGAGATACGACTTGAGGTCCGCAAGGTGCATGTAGTGGTCGCCATGAGTCAGAAGCGTGTCGCGCAACGGCTCGAAGACACCCGGTTCATTGCGGCTGAAATAGTTCGAGAAGATCAAGTCCAGCGCGGCGCGGGTCTCCGGTTCGTTGTCGTAGTGCCAGCGCGGATTGTACCAACTGGCGCTGTCCTCCACCTGTTTCGCGGTGAGGCCGAACAGAAAGAAATTTTCTTCTCCGGCTTCCTCCGCCATCTCGATGGTTGCTCCGTCGCGAGTGCCGATGGTAAGAGCGCCATTCATCATGAACTTCATATTGCTTGTGCCGCTCGCTTCGTATCCCGCAGTTGAGATTTGATTAGAGACGTCGCTGGCAGGTATGAGTTTCTCGGCAAGCGACACGTTGTATTCAGGCACGAACAGAACCCTGAGCCGCCCGCGCACAATGGGATCACCGTCGATCGTTCCCGCCAGGTTGTTGATGAACTTGATGATCAGCTTCGCCAGTTGATACGCCGGCGCGGCCTTACCGGAAAATATAAACGTCCGCGGCGGCATCTTCAGATCCGGGTTCTTACGGAGCCGGTTGTAGAGCACCACGATCCGAAGCGCATTCAGCAATTGGCGTTTGTATTCGTGAATGCGCTTCACCTGGGAATCAAGAATGGTGTCCGGGTCCACGGTCTGGCCCGAAGTCAATTTGAGCCATTCGGCAAATTGACACTTCGCCTCGCGCTTGGCCTTGAGGAAAGCGGCATGAAGATTCCTATCGCCGGCAAGTGGCTGGAGCTTGCTCAGTTCACTCAGGTCGCTGATCCATCCATTGCCGATTGCTTCCGTGATGGTCTTTGCCAGTGGCGGGTTTGCCAGCAGCAACCAGCGTCGTGGCGTCACACCGTTAGTCTTGTTGCTGAAACGGTCAGGGAACACTTCCGCCAGGTCTTTGACCGTCATGGTGCGCAACAGATGAGAGTGAATGGCGGCCACGCCGTTGGTGCTGTGCGAACCTACGATTGCCAGGTTGGCCATGCGGACCTGTTTGGCCGGGCCTTCCTCAATGAGGCTCACGTGTTGGATTCGGCTTTCTTCGCCGGGGAAGCGCGTCTGCACGGCATCGAGCAGCCTGCGATTGATCTCGTAGATGATATCCAGATGACGCGGTATCATCGTCTCAAACCACGCGACCGGCCATTTCTCAAGGGCCTCGGGTAACAGCGTGTGATTGGTGTAGGCCAGGGTCCGGTTCGTAAGATCCCATGCCTGGTCCCATCCCAGCTGTGCCTCATCCAGCAGGATCCGCATCAGTTCGGGCACTGACAGCGTCGGGTGCGTGTCGTTCAGTTGGATGGCAACTTTCTCGGGAAGTGCATTCCAATCCGAATTATCGCGACGGAAACGGCGCACGAGGTCTCCGATGGAGCAGGCGACAAGAAAATATTCCTGCACGAAGCGCAACGCCTTCCCCATGGTCGTAGAGTCGTCGGGATAGAGCACACGCGTGAGCGACTCGGCGCTCAGAGTCTGGGCCAGCGCCGCGACGAAATCACCGCTGCTGAATTCCTGAAAGTCGAAGTAGTCGGGAGCGGCCGCAGCCCAAAGCCGAAGCGTATTGATGTTTTTGCCGCCGTAACCTACAACAGGACGATCATACGGAATACCGATCAGGGTGGAGGGGTGACCCGGCACTGCACGCAAACTGCCTCCGTGCAGCTCGAACGAGCTATTCAGCTTGACTTCGACATGTTCGTGCCGGCGATGGACCTCCCACGGGTCTGGACGGCGCAGCCAGTTGTCGGGCTGTTCGTGTTGCCAGCCATCCTGTATGGTTTGTTTGAAAATGCCATATTCGTAACGCAGTCCGTAGCCCATGGCGGGCAATTGCATGGTAGCCATCGAGTCCAGGAAGCACGCTGCCAAACGCCCGAGGCCGCCATTGCCCAAGCCCGCATCGGGTTCGTGCTCGAGGATATTGAGCCAGTCAAGATTCTTTTGCTTGACCGCTTGCTTCATGATGGGATCGAGCAGAAGGTTGTTGACATTGTTGGCCAGCGAACGGCCGATGAGAAACTCCATCGAGAGATAATAGACACGCTTGGGATTCGCGCGGTCGTAGGTTTTATCGGTATAAATCCAGCGCTGCGAGAGGACATCCCGAACGGAGTGAGCGACGGCCTCGAAGCGCTCACGCGCATCGGCGACCGTTATGTCGACGACGTTGTCAAACAAGAGATGTCGTTCGTAAAGCGCGCTCTCCGTTCCCGTCAGGTGAATCGGTCCAACCCCATATTGGCTGCGAAGCTTCGCAAGTTCCTCGGACGCTGGTGGCATCGGTACGACCGTCGCAGGCTTTTCGCTGGCTGGGCTTTGGCTGGCAGGCTTTGTGCTCATCGGAATACCCTTCGGCTGAGATTGGTGTTACTTGTGCCTCAAATGTTTCAGCGCAGACGGCTGCGGTAGCGGTTCAAGCTGCGACGTGATGAGTGTCATTCCACAATCGGATGACTGGCCGGGAAATACTGCCCTCATAACCCAGCGCACTCAGGCTCGCAGTCGTGAGCATGAAGTGAGCGCCATTCGTCAAAGGCTCGATGTCGGCCCAACGCGCGGCCAGCACGCGAATGAAATGCCCACTCGAGAAGAGCAACACGTTTCCCTCGATCGGGCGCACCCGACTTACTACGCGATCAGCCCGTGCAGCCACTAACGCCGGCGATTCTCCACCCGGACAGCCGTCACGAAAAAGGTTCCAGTCCGGGCGAGTCTTATGGATATCGGTGCTGCGAAGGCCCTCATAGTCGCCGTAATCCCACTCCACCAGGTCGGGATCGATTTCGGCGGCGGATCCGAATCCTGCCAATTCACAGGTTCTCATCGCACGCTGCAAGGGGCTGGTGAAGACCCTGGCGAACGTCAATCCTTGGAGTCGTTTTGCCAGGCCGCGGGCATTTTGTTCGCCGTGCTGCGTCAGGGGTAGGTCGGTAAGTCCCGTATGTTGCCCCGTGAGACTCCACGCGGTCTCTCCGTGCCGGGCCACGTAAATGATGGGAAGTTCGGCGTTCATGCGGCTTTGCTCCTCACGCACTGGTCGTTACGCCTGGTGGCAGCGACAACCGTTTTAGCGGACCCAGTCCCCCGGCATGCAAGGGAAAGGAAAAATCCTCACCACGGCAGGGTAGAGGTAAACAGAGATTCTGGCCACTAGCAGAAGTCGTAGCTTCCCGCCAAAATCCGTCGTTCTTGGCTCCAGCCTAACGCTCGGGAACAAGACGTAAGTGTCAAACGAGCGCGTTTTTGTCCGAGGCCAATGCATCAAAAGCTAAGTTTTCTGGCGCATGGTCATTCAGCTTTTGACGTCATCCTGAGGGACCGAAGGTCCCGAAGGATCTCGCGCAACGCCACACGCTTCACGTCACGCGAAACTCCGCTTCCGCAATGCAATCTAAGGCTGCCACCCGCCCCCGAGCGACTGGTAGAGCTGAGTATAGTTATTCAATTCCGCAAACCACGCCTGCGCTAATTGTAGCTCGGACGTGAAGTACTGTTGTTGGGTGACCAGGACTTCGAGGAAGCTGGTGTATCCGCCCTCAAAGCGCACATTGGCCAGGCGCGCGGTTTCCTTGTACGTGTCGGTTTGTTCCTGGATCTTTATGCGGAACAAGCGGGATTGGGTGTACCCGACCAGCGAATTAGAGACGTCCTCGAATGCCAGTTGCACGGTTTGCTTGTAGAGCAACTCGGCCTCATCGCGCTGGGCCAAGGCCAACCGATAGTTCGACCTGATACGACCTCCTTGGTAGAGGGGTTGCGTAACTTGTCCCGCAACTGTCCATGCACCCGTAGTAGGTCCTGCCAGGAAGCTGGTCAACGAAGCGCTCTGCACTCCAAACGCTCCGGTTAGTGCAATTTGAGGAAAGAAAGCCGCCTTAGCGACGCCGATGTTCGCATTGGCCGCAACCAACGATTCCTCCGCCCGCCGCACATCCGGACGGCGCTCGAGGATCGCTGACGGGAGTCCGGTCGGCACTTCGGGCTCATGAGGTTGCGCCGTAATGGTCAGCCCGCGTGTTACCGGTCCGGGATTCCGGCCGAGCAGAATGCTGATCTGGTTCTCGGTCTGCTCGATCGACTGTTTCAGAGTAATGACCTGTGCTTCGGATTGTTGCAGCAATATCTCTGCCTGCAATTCATCGGTGATCGCTGCGTCTCCACCCTGAAATTTTATGGTGGTGAGCTTTACCATATCCTTATCTGCAGCAACTGTTTGTTTCGAAATCTCGAGCTGGGAGTCGAATGCCCGCAATGCAAAATAGTCGTTTGCCACGCTGGAAATCAAAGTCACGAAAACTACCTTTTGTCCGTACTCAGTAGCAAGCAGGTTGGCGCGTGCCGCCTCGGTCGCCCTCCGATACTGGCCCCAGAAATCGAGAATCCAGGATGCCTGAACGCTGATCGAGCCGATAGTCGAGTTTCCCTGGAACGGTTGGGTGCGTGTGTTTCCCAGGGACCCGCCCAAATCAACCTGCGGAAACTGATTCGCCCGGGTAATCCCCAGAACAGCGCCCGCCTCCAGAATGCGCGCGGCGGCAATGCGCACGTCGTAGTTGTTGGTCAACGCTTCCTTGATCAGACCTTGAAGGACTTCATCCTGGAACACAGCAGACCATTGCAACTCCGCGAACGGTTGACCGGTTGGTTGCGTTGTGTCCGGCGCGAGCCCTCGGTACTGCCCGGGCACGTCAACGGCAGGACGCTTGTAGTTCGGCCCCACTGTGCACGCGCATAGGGGAAGAATCAGCAAGAGGGCAGAGAATTTTCTCAACATCACGCCTGTCCTCCTTCCTTGACTGAGCCCGGCTGCGATTTGGCGGTTTCCTTCTTTCCGAAGTACTCACCAAAGCGCTCGACCACATCGAAGGAAACCGGAATGAAGAAGATTGCCAGTACGGAGGCTGCGAGCATGCCGCCGATCACGACAGTGCCCAGCACCTGTCGCGAAATAGCGCCCGCCCCGGAGGCTCTCCACAACGGAACGCAGCCAAGAATGAAAGCGAAAGCGGTCATCAGGATGGGGCGCAGGCGCAGCCTTGCGCCGGTGAGAGCGGCGTCGATCAGAGTCTTGCCGCCGTCGTATTCCATCTTGGCGAATTCGACAATCAGAATAGCGTTCTTGGCGGACAAGCCGATCAGCATGACCAGTCCGATCTGGGCATAAACGTCGTTGTCAAGACGCCGGAAGTAGAGTGCGATGAAGGCGCCGAACACTGCGATGGGGACGCCAAGTAACACACTGAAGGGAAGCGTCCAACTCTCGTATTGCGCAGCCATGATCAGGAAGACGACAAAAAATGCGAGGCCAAAAACTACGCTGGGGGAAACGCCCTGTGCTGCCTTCTGCTCCTGGTACGACATGCCGCTGTAGTCGAAGCCCATCTGGGTGGGCATGGTTTTGTGGAAGACGTCCTCCAGCGCCGCCATCACCTGGCCGGAGCTGTAGCCGGGCGCCGCCGAGGCATTAATCTGCACACAATTGAACAGGTTGTAACGCATCACGAACTCCGCGCCGCTGCGCGGATAGGTGCTAGTCAATGTGCTCAGCGGTACCATCTCACCCGAAGCATTGCGGACGTAGAACTTGCCGAGGTTCGAGGCCTTGGTGCGGAAGTCACCATCAGCCTGGACATAGACCTGCCATTGCAGCCCGAAGCGGTTGAAGTAATTGACCAACGCACCGCCCATGAATGTCTGTATGGTCTCGTACAGACCGCTCAGCTGGATCTGCTGCGTCATCGCCTTGGCGTTGTCAACCTTAACTCCTACTTGCGGAACCCCAAACAGCGCCGTGGTCATCACGCCTTGGAGTTCGGGGCGCTTGCGGAGTTCCGCCATGAAGATTTGCGTGTTCTTCCCGAGAAACTCGATGCCACTGCCGGACCGGTCTTCGAGAATGAACGTGGCGCCCCCCGAAGTTCCTACGCCAGGGATGGCGGGTGGCGGGAACGAGAACGCGATTCCAGACGGTACTCTGGACAGAGCCTGTTGCAGGTGGGCCTTGATTCCCTTGTAGCTGGTCTCGGGAGTCTTCCGTTCATCCCAAGGTTTCAACGACACGAAGAAGAACGAACTATAGGTTGCGTTGACACCGCTCAACATGCTGTAGCCCATCACCGAGCTGACATATTGGACCCCGGGCGTATCCATAATTACTTTTTCGACTTCGCGGGCAGCTTCTGACGAGCGTTGCAGCGACGATGCGTCAGGCAGTTGAAGGCCAGCGTAAAGATATCCCTGATCTTCGTCGGGAAGAAAACTGCCGGGTATCTTCTTGCCGAAGAATCCGGCGGCCACGGTCAGCAGGCCGAGCATGAGGAAGGCAAGTCCCGCTTTTCGGATCAGATGATGACAAGCACCGACATACCCATCTGTTGCCTTCCCAAAGGCGCGATTGAACCAGCGAAAGAAAGCGCCCAGCGGTCCCCACGCCTCTTTCTTCGGCCGCAGCAGCATGGCAGAGAGCGCGGGGCTGAGGGTGAGCGCATTGAATGCTGAGAACAGCACCGAAATGGCGATGGTAACGGCGAACTGTTTATAGAGTTGTCCGGTGATGCCGGGCACGAAGGCTGTGGGGATAAAAACTGCTGCCAGGATCAGGGCGATGGCAATCACAGGGGCGGCGACTTCCTCCATTGCCTTGACAGTAGCGTCATGAGGCGATAGGCCATGCTCGATGTGGTGCTCCACCGCCTCCACCACAACAATGGCATCGTCGACCACCAATCCGATCGCCAGCACCAGGCCGAACAGCGAAAGCGTATTGATGGAAAACCCCAGCATGGGAAAAACCACGAAGGTTCCCACCAACGAAACCGGAACTGCGAGCAGCGGGATCAGCGTTGCTCTCCAACCCTGCAGGAAGATGTAGACCACCAGAATCACGAGGAGCAAAGCTTCGATCAAAGTCTTTTTGATTTCGTCGATGCCAGCGCTGACGGCAAGCGTCGTATCGAGCGCAACAATGTAGTCCAGCCCCTCGGGGAACCTCCCTTGCGCTTCCTGCATCATCTTGAGGACCTTCCCTCGGGTTTCCAACGCATTGCTTCCCGGGGTCAGGTAGATCGCGATGAGGGCCGCGGGCTGCGCCGGCTTGCTCGTTCCCGCAACGCCTAACCGCGCCATGTAGGAATAGTATTGCGATCCCAGTTCCACCCGCGCCACGTCTTTCAGGCGCAGAATTGAGCCGTCGGGCTGAGCCCGCACGATGATCTGGTCGAACTCCTCCGCCGTCGGCAGGCGTCCGGGAGCGCGCACATTGTAAGTAAACTGTTGACCATTGGGAACCGGTTCGCCGCCGACCTGGCCCGCAGGATTAACCCGGTTCTGTGCCTGCACTGCATTTGTGATGTCAGGCACGGTCACCCCAAGGCTGGCCAGCTTGTCTGGATTGACCCAAATTCGCATCGCATACGGTCCGGCGCCGAAAATCTGAACCTGCCCAACCCCCGAAACGCGGGTTAACGCATACTGCAGGTTGATCGTCGCGTAGTTGGCGAGGAAGACGTTGTCGTACCGGCCACCGGCAGAATAGAGGTCGAGCAGCATGAAAGGCGCGGTTGTGCCCGGTTGCACGATCACTCCCTGCTGCGTGACCTGGCTGGGCAATTGCGAGTTCGCTTGTCCGCTCCTCATCTGCGCCAAGATCTGGTCGGTGTTGGAATCGGTTCCGAGTTGGAAATCGATGTACAGCGTCATTCCCCCGCCCGAACTCGCGCTCAACGAATACATGTAGTTCATGCCGCTGACGCCCGACATCTGCTGCTCAATCGGAGTCGCGACGGACTCTGCAATCGTTTGGGCGTCCGCGCCGGGATAGGTCGCTTTTACCTGAATCATGGGGTCGGCGATGTTGGGAAACTGCGCCGTCGGCAGGCTGAGCATTGAGATCACGCCGACCAGGACCATCAGGATGGCGATTACGATGGCGACGATGGGTCGATTAATGAAGAACTTCGACATGGTCAGTTCCCGCCCTCCGCCGGCCTTGCTGGCGCATATGGCTTGGGACTGACTGGCACGCCTTCGCGTACCTTCATGAAGCCTTCGACGATCACTTTCTCACCAGGTTTCAGGCCTTCGCTGATCACCCAGTTCGGGCCGACGCGTTCTCCGACCTTCACCGGACGGAAGCTGGCCTTGTTGTCCGGTGTCAGCACTACGACCTGATATAACGACTGAACTTCGATAACGGCGGCCTGCGGAATTAACAGCGCATCCTTGTCCATGCCAGTCTGGATGCGAACCTGTCCATAGCCTCCCGGACGGAGCGTGGCACCTTCATTGGGAAACTGAGCAGCAATCTGGATGGTGCCGGTTTGAGTTCCAACCTGGCGATTCACGTAGATAATCTGGCCGCGCCTTGGGTAGGGAAGTCCGTCGGCCTGAATGAACTCCACCGACGGACCATTCTTCAGGCTTCCGGCTCCGCGGATGATCTGGGTAATTCGCGGGGCAACGTTGAGAAACGCGCTCTCGCTGACATTGAAGTACGCCCAGATTGGATTTACCTCGGAGATCGTGGTCATCTTGGTGCTCGTCCCCACCAGATCGCCAATCTGTGAATTCGTGACGCCGGCAATTCCGTCCACCGGGGAATAAACTTTGGTCCAGGCGAGATTCAATTCCGCCTGCTGCATCGCCGCCTGCTTAGCTTGCAGTTGAGCTTTCCATGAAGCCAGATTTGCTACATCGTTGTCGAGTTGTTTCTTCGGGATCGCGTTTTGCGCAGCCAGCGGAGTGTCGCGGTCCACGTCAGCTTGGGTCCGCGATACATTCGCATCCGCCACTGCCACCTCGGCCTTGGCCTGATCGAGTTGAGCTATGAACGGTCGCGGGTCGATTGTGTAAAGCAGTTGGCCCTTCTTGACGAAGTAGCCGTTTTCGTAATTCTGAGTGAGCAGGTAGCCTTGAACTTTAGGAGTGATTTCGGCGTTGGTCGGGCCGTTCAGTTGCGCTACCCATTCCTCAAAAATGGGAACATCCTGTTGCACAACCTCGGTGTACTCGACTTCGGGGGGAGCCATCTGAGGGCGCGCTTCTTTTTCTTCACAACCGGTGAGCACGAGTGCGATCACGCACAAGCAGGAAACAGTTGCGATACGGGGAAAATTCCGGAAAACCGGTCCCTGGTCCAGTTCTCGCTCGTTTATCTGTGATCCAAAATTCTTGTGCTCTACTTCAGTTCGCATGGGCACCCTCCAGATGACCGGGCAGACAGCCTAGCGGTGGTTCGACGCTGAACCTAGGCAGATTAGAGCTAATGCGGGGCCGAGCGAACTAGCAGAATTCATAGTTCGGTGTGAAAATCTTTGGTGATATATGAAGAGTCTGATGTCCGCGGACACTCCCCCTTCGAGGACCATTCTCCCCATTGAAGTGATTACAAGTCCGTTCGCGCGTTTTGCACGCATGGAGGCGGCTGGCGGCATACTGCTTTTGATCAGCACTTTTGCGGCGCTAGTCTGGGCGAACTCACCCTGGGAACAGAGTTATCACGCGATTTGGAGCACCCAGGTCGATGTGGGATTTGGCCGTTTCTTTTTATCTGAAACTCGTCACCAATGGATCAATGACGGGCTGATGTCCGTCTTTTTCTTTCTGGTCGGACTCGAGATCAAACGCGAGGTCTTGATCGGCGAGCTGTCCTCGTTAAAGCAAGCAGCTTTCCCTTTAATCGCGGCCGTTGGCGGGACGATCGTCCCGGCCCTCATCTATGTATCGCTCAACCATGGCGGTGTTGCCCACAAAGGGTGGGGAATACCTATGGCGACCGATATAGCGTTTGCTCTCGGTGTGCTTGCCCTGCTCGGGGACCGCGTTCCCGTGTCCCTGAAGATTTTCGTAACTGCTCTCGCTATTGTGGACGACATCATCGCTGTGTTGGTAATCGCTCTTTTTTACACCGCGCAAATCCACTACCTTAGTCTAGCTGCGGGTGTTCTCGGAGTTGCTGTCTCTTTTGGATTGAATCTGTTGGGAGTTCGCAAGCCGGCGGTCTATGCCTTCCTGGGCCTATGTGTTTGGAGTGCGGTACTCAAGTCAGGAGTTCACGCTACCGTCGCCGGTGTTATGTTCGCCTTCACAATCCCGGCTCGAACCTATATTGATCGGGCTCATTTCCTGAAGCAGGGCCGCTGGCTGTTTGATCAGTTTGAGGCCGCGCGGCCGGATTCTTTCGAAGAGCACGCGGCAGTTCACACGCTCGAAACTCAATGCGAACTGATCCAGTCGCCGTTGCACCGTATTGAGCGCATACTTCAACCGTGGGTTGCCTTTTTCGTAATGCCGGTCTTTGCTTTCTCAAACGCCGGAGTACACGTTCTCGGAAAGGTCGCATCAGCGGCGACAGATCCGATCAGCTTGGGCGTAGCACTCGGACTCTTTGTAGGCAAGCCCATCGGAATCTCGCTGTTTGCCTGGCTGGCCGCAAAGGCTAAGGTCGCAACCCGGCCGACCGCGGTCTCCTGGGCTCAGATCTTCGGAGGCAGTTGGCTGTGCGGAATCGGATTCACCATGTCACTATTCATTGCGACTTTGGCGTTCGGAGAGGGAGAATTGCTAGACCTGTCCAAAATCGGAACCCTCGCTGCGTCGCTTGCAGCGGCAACCTGCGGAAGCCTGTTCTTGTTGGGCAAGTTCGTTCAGGCAGAGTGAAAAATCCCCGCACAGATCTTTGAAATCCACAGAGACCAGGGCGGGGCAATCTCGACGGTTTGCGCCTGCTTAGTTCGAGACTCCGTTTGTCCGCGCAGCTCGCGCTGGAATCCTCCCAGCTGGCTGACTGGGGTCGATCAATGTAATGGGAATCGCTTGAATCCGCTCGCGGGCTAGTATTAGCGATATCGAAGTGTAGCGCTGATCCACGTCGTCGTACTCAATAATAAAGCGCACAGGTTGGGGACTTATGTAAGCGGTTGTGAACTGGCTGCCGTCACTACCAACGAAAAAGGCATTGTGACGCCGCGTAATCTTCCCGCCGTCATCGACCAAATCAACCCCTCCACCCCCCGACCAGATACTGGTGTCGGCTTGCAAATTGTTCTGGCTAGTTGTGTCAAAATCGCAAAACAGACGGGTGGCACTGCGGAAGCAACCGTATGCCGTCAGAGTCCAGCCGCCTGGCCACAGAAAGCTTCCGACACCTTGCGCCGCAACCGGAGCGCGGGAATCGCCTGGCGCAGCCGCGGTACCGGCCGAAGTGGCCGCGCCATTCGTGGATGTCAGCGCGCTCGCCGCGGTCGCGGCAGTCGAGCCCGGAGTGGAGGACAGGACGCTCGAGACCGGAGCTGCCGACATTACGCTCGACACCGGGGCCGAGGACATGACGCTCGAGACAGGGTTTGAAGATGTAACCGTCGAGAGCGCGTTCGCCGGCGTAAGAACAGTTTGGGACGAGGCCGGGGTCACCGCCGTGCCCGCCACTGGAGCTGTCTGGCTCGTGCTGGTGGTCGTCGTCGCCGTCTTCGCAGAAGCTGGATGGGCAGCTACTTTTTTCGCCGGTACCGGTTTTACAGGCACAGGGGTCGTCTGCGCCCCGGCAGTTAAACATGCCATAAGAGTGATTGCACCCACCGCTACCGCGAAATGGTTTATAGGTTGTGTAGGATTCAAGCGGGTCATTGCGTTACTCCTTCTTGAGATGTCGGGTGGTACTCGGGGGCCCAGATTGGCGGGATTGTAACACGGCAATGCTCGTCCGTGCCTTCCTTATCGGAAGATCGGAAGCTGATCTAATAGCGACATTCGTCTGCAAAACAGGCCAGGCTTCACGCCGTGCGCAGCGGCGCGGATCCCCTGAAGCCGTAGTAAACGATGTAAAGATAGCAAATCGCCGGAAGGATAAAGGAGTGGTGGATCCCAATCCGGTCTGCCAAGACCCCAACCAAAACCGGCACTACTGCACCTCCCACAATCGCCATAATCATGATTCCGGAACCTTCTCCGGTCAGCGGTCCCAGCTTTGCGATGCCCAAAGTGAAAATGCTGGGGAACATGATGGAGTTAAAGAATCCGACCAGAAGAATGCTCCACATCGCAAGCGGCCCCACGCTCAGCATGGAAACGACGACGAGAAGGCACGCCACAATGGCCGCTGTGCCCAGGACGATTCCAGTTTGTACCTTTTGCAGAATCGCTGAACCAATGAATCGGCCGACCATTGCGCCGCCCCAGTAGAAGGACAAGTATCCGGCGGCGACTTTCTCTGCGAGATGGCCGATGTTGGGCTGACTCAGGTAGTTCACCATGAAGCTGCCAATGGAGACCTCCGCACCAACATATACGAAGATTCCAACTGCGCCGAGAACGAGATTCCGATAATTCCACAGGCTGGTGTGAGATGACTGGTCGCCCGTGTGGCGCTCCGCTTCCGGCACCGGCGGAAGTTTAAATGCCGCAATCGCGATTCCTAGTGCAATCGCGATTAATCCCAGGGCAAGATATGGACCTTTGATGGATGAAGCCTGCTGCAATCTGTAGGCCTGAAGCACGTCGGACGACATTTGACGAATCTCGTCCATGCTTTTCGGTGCGGCGCTGAGGATGAACAACCCGCCGATATATGGAGCAATCGTCGTGCCCAGAGAATTGAAAGCCTGCGCCAGGTTCAATCGGCTCGACGCAGTTTTTGCTGGCCCCAACACTGCGACATAGGGATTCGCCGCAACCTGCAAGGCCGTGATCCCTCCCGCGAGGACCATCAACGCGATTAAGAATAGGGGATACGACGGCACGGCGGCAGCGGGGATGAACAAAATGGCTCCCGCCCCCATGGTGAACAGGCCGGCTACCATCGTCCACTTGTAGCCGATCCACTCCACGATTTTTCCCATGGGAACCGAAAACAGGAAGTACGCCGAGAAAAATGCGAACTGAATGAACATGATCTTCGCATAGCTCAGATCGAAGATCGGCTTCAGGTGAGGAACCAGAATATCGTTGAGACAAGTGAGAAATCCCCACATGAAGAATAGCGTCGTGACCACCACCAGGGCGCTCTTATAGTTGCCGGAGGGCGCGGTGGTCGTGGCCGTCGTGTTTGGGACGTTTGTTGTCATTGCCATAAGAGTTTGCTACGTGGCCGCCAGTTCCTTCTGCATCTCCTCTAAGGTGAGGCCTTTGGTCTCGGGATACACAAACAGAACCACGAAGAATTGCAGCACCATCATTACTGAAAAAAAGACGAACGGGTACGCACCGGAAGACGCGGCCATAAGAGGAAATATGCCAGAGATCAATGCGTTCATAAACCAGTGCGAGAAAGTGCCCAGACTCTGTCCTTTGGCTCGAACCGAGTTGGGGAAGACTTCCGAGAGATAGACCCAGATCACAGCGCCTTGCGAAAATGCGAAGAAGGCGATGTATCCCACCAGCAGCCACACTAGAAGACTCTCATGGCTATGGGTAAAGAAAATTGCGGACACTCCAGCCAGGCATATGGCGGTTCCCACCGAACCTACCAGCAACAGCGTTTTGCGGCCGAGTTTGTCGATCACCGACATTGCGATCATTGTGAAGGCGAGGTTGGTGGCCCCGATCGCGACCGCTTGAAGATCGCCGGACATGCGGCTGAATCCAGCGTGCGCGAAAATGTCATTCAGATAATAAAGGATTGCATTGATGCCCGATAGTTGATTGAACAGGCCGATGCTCACCGCCAGGAAAATCGGAAACGCATGCTTTCTGGTTAATAATCTCTCGCCCGACTGCTTCCGTTCAATCTCGATCGATTCGACAATTTCTTGCAGGTCATGCTCGTAGTTCTGATCCCCCGTCATCTGGAGGACCGTTCTTGCCTCGGCGACGCGCCCTTTCTTGACCAGCCATCGCGGACTTCGCGGGATGGTGAACAACATGACAAAAAATAGAGCCGCCGGAAATGCTGCGACCCCCAGGTCCCAGCGCCACTCCGCCGGGCCGAACTGTACTAAAGCAATGACGTAGTTTGAAAAGTACGCGACCAGAATGCCGAAGACCACATTGAACTGAAACAACCCAACCAATCGTCCCCGCCATTTCGCGGGGGCAATTTCGGCAATATACATCGGAGCTAGCACAGACGAGCCGCCAATGCCCAGCCCACCGATGAAGCGAAAGACAAGCAGAGACGACCAGTTCCAGGCCAGCGCGCAGCCCAGTGCGGAGACTAAATAGAAAAGCGCCATTACTCGCAGGCTATCGCGCCGTCCGAAACGTTCGCCGATGAACCCGGCGAGCATGGCGCCCACAACCGTGCCCCAAATTGCGATCGAGACCGTGATTCCCAGGCTCTTCGAAGATAGTCCGTAGACTTGTGTTAGCGCGCCAGTGGTGCCCGAAATGACGGCCGTATCGAAGCCAAACAACAGCCCGCCCAGGGCGGCTACACCCGTGCTCTTCAACAAAACCGAGTTCAGCTTCATGCCGTCTCCAGCCGTCCGATTTTTGCTTCAAGGGCATTCGCTTCAGAAATCGTCCAATCCGGGATTGCGCCCCGGCGACTGGCGACCAGAGCCCCGACGCGATTGGCGAAGTCCGCAGTCTCCAGGGTGGGCCATCCATTACCTAAACCGTGCAAGAACGCTGCCGCGAAGGCATCTCCCGCACCCACTGTATCCACAACTTGAACTGGATAGCCGCGTGCTTCCATGTATTTCCCGCCCATCAGAACCGCGCACCCAATTGGTCCACGAGTTACGCATACGCCTGTCCATTTGTACAAGTCCGCGTAACTTCGGCAGAACTCTTCCAGCGAACCATGCCGGGTGCCGAACATGCGGGCAATTGCTTCGACCTCTTCATGATTCAGTTTCACGATCGTTGCCCGCGACATGAGTGCTCGGATCAATTCCGGCGTGTAGCCATCGGAGCGTAGGTTCACGTCGTAAAAGCGACGCGTTTGTGGGGCTCGATCGAGAAGATCTGCGGTCAGTTGCCGAGCTTGAGGATAAATTTGGTGCAGGGTTCCGAAATAAATCCAATCGACAGAATGTGAGAACAATCGATCAAACTGGGCCGGTGTGAGCGTTGGAAAATCGTAAGCCGCGGGCCGGTGCAGAACGAACTTCGGTTGTCCGTCGCTGGCCAGCGCAACCGAAGTGGTGCCGGTGGGATGATCTTTGTCCACCGCCAGATATTCCGTGGTCATGCCCAGCTCACACATGCGGTCGATGACCTTCTGGCCTAGTTCGTCCTTGCCAACTGCGCTGACGAATGAA
>DATHPO010000318.1:0-8581 GCA_035483835.1 Terriglobales bacterium | reverse complement strand
GATGCCGCTTACCAGCAGGGTCACAGCTGCGACCAGGAGCAACACCAAAGTGAGGGCATTCGCCGTGCGGTCGGCTACGGTGACCAACTCCGTGAGATTCTGGACAATGTAATTCGATTCCGGCCTGTGCCGCGACTGGATTACTTCGCGAATCTGATTGGTTACCGGAACCACCAGCGAAGGATCGGCGGCCGAGAAGTAAAGCTGCCGGACGGATGGCGTGTCGGTAAAATAGCGGCTTACGCTGTAAGGAACCACCAAGGAGTTATCGGTGACTTCCGACTGCCCGAACGTATCCACGCGCTCCCGGAACGTCCCTACGATGGTGAAGGGAAGTCCGCTCAACTTGACCACTTTTCCGATTGCCTCGTCCACCGACCCATAAAGTTGTTCGGCCAGTTTCTGCTGCATCACGCCGACTTTGTTGCGAGCCTGCTCGTCCTCGGCGTCGAAGAACCTTCCGGAGAGAACCACCAGATTGCGGACGGCACTGTACTCTGGAAGAACCCCGAGTATGCGAACATCGCGCTCTTTGCCGCCGCCAATCGGAATGCGTTCATCCAACGGGACCACCGGAGAAGCGGCCACGATTCCGGATACGCGTTCCAGAACGGTGTGCATGTCATCGATGGTCAAGAGATCGGGAGTCGAGTTGCGTTGCGCTCCACCTTCATACTCGGCATCGATCATGTTGGCGCCGATCGATTGAATCTGGTTGAGCACGTATTGCTTCCCGGTCATACCGATGGTGACCACAAGAATGAGGGAAGCAGTACCAATGACCATTCCCAGGGCGGTGAGAGAAAAGCGCACCTTGTTGCTGCAGAAAGTGTCATAGGCGAAACTGATAATTTCCCCGAAAACCAGTTTCGGTGGACGGCTCGCCGTCGCGGTAGCAGTCGCCATACTGAATAGATGCTACGCGGTGTTGCAAGGAGTCGCAATTGACAAGGAGATTGCCAAGGACCGGGAGATGCTGATTGCCGCCGAAAACTCCGCGGGAGTCCGTCGCATGTCTGGCATGCGATAAAATTTGCAGACTCCTGCTCTAAAACGACGTGTCATAATCGTAATGAGGCTCACCTCGCATCGGCCCCGTAGCTCAGTTGGATAGAGCAGCGGTTTCCTAAACCGTTGGTCGGCGGTTCGACTCCGCCCGGGGCCTCCACCGCAGTTCACCGAAGCGAGGCTGGCAATCCTCGCCCGAGTCATTCGTAGCGCAGAGCCCGCATGGGATCGATTCTGGTGGCCCGCACCGCCGGCAGGTAACAGGCTAGTGCTGCCACGGCAAGCATCACGGCGCTCACAGCAATGTAGGTCAGTAGGTTCGTGGGGCCGACTCCGAACAACAGGCTGGCGAGCATTCGGGTCAGCAGAAATCCGAAAAGTAAACCGATCCCCAAGCCAATCGCTACCCATCGCAGGCCTTGGCCCATGATCATTTTGAGCACGTCGCCGCGGCGCGCGCCGAGCGCCATTCGAACTCCGATGTCGCGGGTTTGCTGCACCACGGTCGTCGCGAGCACTCCGTAAATGCCAACGCAAGCGAGCACAACCGCAAGCCCTCCGAAGATACTCATGAGAAACGAATCGAAGCGGCGCTGCCCAAGGTTGTCGTCGAGAACGTCCTGCATGGTCAGGACGTCGAATACCGGCAGATCCTTGTCGAGCGTCCAGATCTGCTGTTTGATACTCGCGGTCAGAGAAGTTGGATCCGAAGCGCTGCGAACCGCAAGCGTCAAATAGGTGTAGTCCTGCATGGGCCGCGTGATCTCGGGACGCGTGGCTTCTTCGAGCGACGTCTGGCGCGTATCGCGTACCACGCCAATCACGGTCAACTGCGTTGGATTGGTTTCCCCTCTGGCGGGTACGCTCCAGATGTGTTTGCCGACAGCATCCTGATTGGGCCACAGCTTTCTGGCGAGCTTCTGATTGATCACGATCACGGGCAAGTTCTGGTTGACTTCGTCCGCCGTAAAGTTTCTGCCGCTAACCAGCGAAATGCCCAGCGTCTCGAAATACGACGGAGAACTGATCCCGCGCATATCTGCCGTCGGTTCACTGCCACGTTTGGGAACTGGATCGCCCTCAACGGTGAATCGCATAAGACGAATGCGGGTCAGGGGTAAGCCATCGGCAAAGCTCGCAGCCTTCACGCCGGGTAACGCGGCGATCTTCTCCAGTGCCTGACGGCAAAATATAGCCGTCTGTGCACTGGTCGAGTAACGGTCGGGCGGCAGGCTTAAATGCATCGTCAACAAATGATCGGGACGGAAACCGGGATCAACATCAAGGACGGATAGCAAACTACGAATCATAAATCCCGCGCCGATCAACAGCACCGAGGCCAGACTGACTTCGATCACGATCAGGGCAGCGCGCATAGTCCGCGGGTGAGTTCGGGTGAATTGCGCTCCTTCTTTCAGGACCGTGATCACTTCGGTGCGCGAGACATGCAGCGCGGGGAAAATCCCGAAGAGCATGCCGGCGAGAATGCTGGCCGCAGTGGTAAAGAGCAGGACTGGAATGCCGATGTGGATTTGCTCGGGCCGGAGAATGTCTGCCGGCTTGAGCGCGAGAATGGCTTTGATCCCCCAGCGCGCGACCAGCAAACCGACGAAGCCTCCAATCAAACTGAGGACCAGGCTTTCCATGACCATCTGAGCGATCAGCTCGGCACGGCTCGCCCCGAGAGCTTTGCGGATTGCCAACTCCTTCTGCCGCGCCATTGCCCGAGTCAGCACGAGATTCGCCAGGTTCGCGCACGCGATCAGCAAGATCAGCCCCACGGCCGATAGCAGGACGAGCAGGTTGCGGCGGAGATCCTTGCCTACGTCTTCGACGTACACGGGGAAGATATTCACGCCAAAGCCGGCGTTGAGCGTGGGATTCTGCTCTTCGAGGCGCTTGCCGATCACCTCCATTTCAGCGCGAGCCTGCTCGAGGGAAATGCCCGGGCGCAATCGCGCGTACACCTGTATCTTCAGCCGGTTCAAGTCTTGTGCGCTACGCTGCGCGGGGAGTTCGTACGGGACCCAGATGTCGGGCTTTCGCTGCTCCGTGCCTTCTCGTGTGGAAGGCAAGTAGAAATGAGCGGGCAGCACGCCGACGATGGTGTAAGGAATGTCATTGAGCGTAACGCTCTGTCCGATGATGTTGCGGTTTGCCCCGAAATGGCTCTCCCAATAGGCATCACTCAGAATGGCTGCTTGAGTGTTTTGTGGCGTGGAGTCGAAGGTTGCACCGATCGCCGGTGCTACTCCGAGAACCTGGAAGAAGTTCTCCGAGATGCGGGCGCCGGTCACGCGTTCCGGTTCTGCAGTGCCGGTGCGATTCAGGTTCGCGTCTTCCATTCCCGCGATGCCTTCAAAGACGCTCGACTGGCGCTGCCATTCGGCGAAGTTCGTGTAATTGGCAGGGATGCGCTCGCCAATCTGCGCTCCGAGCGCGGGATTCTTTTCCCAGATCATGACCAGACGGTCAGGATCGCGATAGGGAAGTTTACGGAGCAGGACTCCATCGACCACGCTGAAGACGGCGGTGTTGGCGCCGATTCCCAGCGCCAGCATGAGGACCACAACCGCCGAGAAGACAGGCGACCTCCGCGCCAAGCGGAAAGAATGGCGGAAATACTGCATGAGGTTCGCAGATTTCATGGCAACAAAGACGAATGCGAAGCTTCAATGTTAGCATCGGCGCGCGAAATGGCAGCTCGGAATCTCAGCCTCGAACTTTCGACGAGACAAGATTTCTCCAATGTGAACGAGTTCGCGGCGTCAGCCGCGAATGAAGCGAAGGAAAATGTGAGCCAGCGAAATCAGGCAGAACGAAGTTCACTGGACAGCTTGCTTGGGCCAAACTCAGCTCGCTGCGGAGGAAGCGAATTGAACGGAACTTGATCCTTAAGCGCAGCGGCCGTTCGCTTACACAACCAGAACAGGAAAGCAACTGTGGTGAGCCCGAAGAAAAGCCATCCTACTATGAAAACCTGGAGCCAATGCATGGTCTGGAACCCCTTCGCGATGCGGGGGAGCATCTGTGCAGTGCGGGACCGATTATAAGTAAAATCGAGCGCCTTGGGAATGGTGCAAATATTTTCGCTAAAACTGCAACCATGCGACTGTGGAGGGCTAGCTTGGTGGCAAACCGTAGTCGTTTCAGCATTTTATTTGCTAGAGTTTTGAGCACCCAGGAGGCGCACCGGGCTCGGTCGAACCATGGTAGACAACATATCGGTTAAAGTTTGATGCAGACGCACGCATCAGTTCCAGGTCGAGCCATTGCTTTCCGCAGGGGACCCCCCGAATTTCGATCTGCTTCGTAGTGGGCTGCGTACCGGTGTGGCTGTTTACTGATTCATAAACTTTGAGGTACCCCCCCCTCCCCCCTGATCTTTTAGAATGTTGGGGTTACAGCCAGACTACCCTCAAAATCTTTGAGGAATAAGGACTTACACGCAAAATATTCCGGAATAAGGACTTAGCTGATGAAAACCCGCCCGGTGCCGTGTCCGGTTGAGGGAGCGACCTACATTTCTTGATTGTCAAAGAGCTAATGTAAGCTTGAAATATAATATCTCCTTGGGCTGGGCAAGTCAACGGCGGGTTGAGCCGAGTGTTCCTCGGGGCAAGATTGATTCCCGAATTGGAACTGGCGCGCGACGAATGTGACGGGCGAACTTGTTCAGTCAGCGGCGCCCTCATAGGCTCTCCTGGGGCCCGTGGTGTAATGTGTCCAGCTACAAGGTGCGGGTTCGAGTCCCGTCGGGTCCACAGCGTTCCCTAGGTTGGTAGGGAAGCTGACGGGGAGTCTGAGGGCAGGCAGACTCCTCAAGTAACCTTGACTTCGAATCTTTGGTTGCCGATAATCAATTTTGTAGCTGGACAGGTTACGCCCCGGGCCGACAATGGCCCGGGGTTTGCTTTTGGGCGTGTAATGAAGGCTGGCGACACCGCGCCCACCATTGCAAAGAACGCGGGAAGGGCGAGGGCACGCTCGGTGTGGATGACCGTAAATCCCAGTCACAGCTTCAGCGTCGGTCGAAATCGCGGCGGCCTTCTTGCCTGAATCGTCTGCTCGAAGCCATACGCGATCTTCAGCAACGTGGGTTCGCTCCAGGCGCGGCCGAAGAATGAGATCCCTACCGGCAGCCCGAAGACGAATCCGGCGGGCACCGTGATATCCGGATAGCCGGCTACAGCGGCGGCGTTTGAACTGCCGCCTACGGCGTGATCTCCGTTGGCGAGATCGGTGAGCCACGCCGGGCCGGCGGTCGGCGCCATAATCGCGTCGAGATGAAATTGATCCATCACGGCGTCGATGCCTTCCTTGCGCGACAGACGGTGATTCGCCTCCAGGGCATCGGTGTATTCCTTGCTGGTGAGCGGGCCCTTGGCTTCGGCCTTGATGAAAATATCCTGGCCGAAATAGGGCATCTCTTTGTCGCGATTGCTCTCGTTGAAGTCGATGACGTCCTTTAACGATCCCGGCGCTCCCGGGCGCGCCGCGAGATAGGCGTTGAGGTCAGCCTTCAACTCATACAGCAGCACCAGAAACTCGGTGTCATCGAATTTCCCGTGGGTGGGCAGGTCGGCGGGATCGACGATGTCCGCGCCTTGCCGTTTCATGTCGGCGATCAGATTGTTCATCAATTGATCCTGAGCGTCGTTTGAGCCGAAATATTTGCGGGCCACGCCGATGCGCGCTCCGCGAAGTCCATGCGGATCGAGAAACTTGGTGTAGTCCGCCGCTGCTTTGCCCGCGCTGGTCGAGGTCGCGCTGTCGCGGGGATCGATTCCCGCAAGCGCGCCCAATAAGATCGCGGCGTCGCGCACGCTGCGGGCCATGGGGCCGGCCGTGTCCTGGCTGTGAGCAATGGGAATGATGCCTGAGCGGCTGATGAGGCCGAGCGTCGGTTTGATGCCGACGATTCCATTGGCTGAAGCCGGGCAGACGATCGAGCCATCGGTTTCTGAGCCCACCGCGACTGCGCACAGACTGGCCGAGATCGCGGCGCCGGAACCCGAACTCGATCCGCAAGGATTGCGGTCGAGCGCGTAAGGGTTCGTGGTCTGCCCGCCGCGCCCGCTCCATCCGCTGCTGGAGTGGCTGGAGCGGATATTCGCCCACTCGCTGAGATTGGTCTTGCCCAGAATAACGGCCCCGGACTCGCGCAGCTTCTGTGCGACGAAGGAATCTCTGGTTGGCTTCGATCCCAGAAGTGCCAGCGATCCAGCGGTGGTTTGCATGCGGTCGGCGGTGTCGATGTTGTCTTTGATCAGAACCGGGATTCCGTGCATGGGACCGCGGACGTGGTTCGCTTTCCGTTCCTGGTCGAGTGCATCGGCCATGGCTAGCGCGTCAGGATTGACTTCGATCACGCTGCTGAGGGCAGGACCTTGCTTGTCGATCTCCTCGATCCGCGCCAGATATTTCTCGGTGATCGAGCGTGCGGTAAATTTTCCGGAAGCCATTCCAGCTTGCAGGTCGGCGATGGTGATTTCGTCCAACTCGAAAGGCTTGATCTCGGGCACCGAGGCAGGGCAGGGGACGTCACTAGCAGTCGCCAGAGCCGGTAAAACTGCAGCGCTTACACCGGCCAAGGCGCTGGTCCGCAAGAAATGCCGGCGTTGTGGGGAACCGCATGCGATGACCGCGTCTTCTTTAGGGCTCAATCCGGTTTCTCCTGTTCATCGAGCTTGTTTCGGCAAACCGGGAATTATAGGCGATTGGTCACCGACACGTGTCAACCATGTGGCCGACGCCTTGCGGCGCGGGAGCTGTCAGAAACGTGAGGATCGAAAATGAGATGTCAGGACAAAACAGAATGCCGACGCGAATTGGTGCGCCTTAGCGGCAAGTGTTAAGTTTTTTCGAATGGGCGTTCTCGCCCGCTACTTCGCGTCGATCTTCTTTCGGATGCGTCGAAGTTCCATGAAACAGAGTCCGGAAGTCGTACAAAGAACGCAGCCCATCATGATAATCACTTTCATGTCCATTGCTGCGGGCTCCTCGTCCCGCCTTTGCCCTGCAACTGCTTCAGACTTATACATCCAACCGGAATTGCCTAAGTGAAAGATACAGCAAAAGAGTGAACCTGCTGTTGCCATTCTAGTTTCACAACCAGCACCATCGGGTTGCAGCTAAATGCGCAAAATCGCCTCTGCGCACGCTATAATAACTTTTCATGCCCAGATATTCCATCGTGGTGCCCCTGCACAATGAGCAGGAGAACGTCACGGATCTCTACGATCGCCTGAAGGCGGTCATGGAAATGCACGGCGAGAGCTTTGAGATTGTGCTGGTCGACGATGGTTCCCGCGATCGCACTTTCAACCTGCTGCGCGAGATCGCGGCGGTCGATAGCCGTGTGACGGTGGTGAAACTGCGGCGTAACTTTGGCCAGACTTCGGCGCTGGCCGCGGGTTTCGACCATTCGCGCGGCGATTACATTATCGCCATGGATGGCGATCTGCAGCACGACCCCGCCGACATTCCGCTATTTCTGGAAAAGATTGCCGAGGGCTACGACATCGTCAGCGGATGGCGGAAGCGCCGGATTGACAATCTGTGGCTGCGCCGCATCCCTTCGAAATGCGCCAACTGGCTGATGGCCAAGCTGAGCGGTGTGAGCATTCATGACTTCGGGACTACCTTCAAGGCTTATCGCCGCGAGGTGCTGGAGCAGGTTCCACTCTATGGCGAGTTGCATCGCTTCATTCCGGCCTTGGCGTCCTGGTATGGAGCTTCGATTGTTGAAGTCCCGATTCGTAACGTCAACCGCGAGCGCGGCGCTTCGCATTATGGAATCTCGCGCACCTTCCGCGTGTTTTTCGATCTGATTACGATTCGCTTCCTGCTGCGATATCTGGCGCGCCCCTTACACTTCTTTGGCACCGTCGGAATGTTGAGCATTCTTGGGGGAAGTGGAATCGCAGGCTGGCTGATGGTCGATAAGCTTCTCAATCACTCGGATACCATGGCCGAGCATGGCCCACTCATGATCTTCGCCGCAGTCCTGCTGCTGGCGGGATTGAACATGCTGGCAGTCGGCCTGTTGGGAGAGATGCAGGTGCGGCACTATCACGATCCTGCCCGCCGCGCGCCGTATTCCGTCGATCGGCTGCTTCGCGCCCAGAGCAGCGAAGAACACACCATCTCGGAGTGATTTCCAGCTTCAAATACAGCATCCGACGAAACCGCCTAAAAAGTTCGAAACGTCTTGAGTATTTCCTGTACTGAGTCCTTGGTGTCGTCGGAGGAAGGGTTGTCGATGTAGGGATCGTCGACTTCGATGTGGAGGAGTTTTCCCCGCAGGTTCAAGAAGTAGTGGTCGGAGTAGCCCACCTGATCGCCTCCGGAGCCGCTGTAGTAAAAGGTGAGGCCGCCGAGTTGCATCGGTTCGGGAGCCGCGCCCGACGGGGTCACGCTCCCTAATTCCTCCAACTTGAAAGGCTTGTTGGTCAACCAAAACAGCAGTCGAGCCTGAGGGCGCAATTCCTGCGCCAGCGCAAATACCTTGCTATTGGCCCGAACAGGTTTGTAGATGGGTGGGTAGTGGAAGCAGAAACCGTCAAGGCTG